>JAEUUM010000168.1 GCA_016787375.1 Saprospiraceae bacterium | reverse complement strand
AAACATTTAAACTCAATTACTCAGTGCTATAAGCACGCGCCTTTCTTTGAACACCACTTTGATTTTGTTGAAAAATTGTTAGAAAGTGCTTCGCAATATGAACTTTTGAGTGATTGGAACATATTTGTAATCAAAGAAATTGCAAAGACTCTTCAAATAGAAAAAAAATGGGTTTTGTCTTCTGATTTGTCGCTAACTTTCAAAAAAAATGAACTTAATGCAGCAATAGTTCATAAGTTACATGGCAGTATCTATTTGTGTGGAGACGGTGCAAAAAACAATTATTCTGATGAAAACTATTTTCGTAAAAATCTAATAGAATTGGTCTACTCTAATTATATATCAAAACTCGCGAACCATCCATACAGAGCAGATACCAATGCAATCAGGACGAGTATTTTAGACATACTTTTCTGGCTGGGCAATGAGGGAGCGAAAGCGTATTTTGAAACAGATTTAAAATAAAAAAGCCAAACCACACGTGATGTGATTCGGCTATATGTTGTTTAACCAAGATTTTAAATAGCAATTTCCTTTTCCTCCATTTTCTTTCTGATATTAATCAAGGCATATCTCATACGACCAAGCGAAGTGTTGATGCTTACTCTGGTCAGTTGTGAAATTTCCTTAAAACTCATATCCGCATAGTGTCTTAAAATAATCACTTCTCTTTGTTCTGGTGGCAATTTGTCAATTACACTTCTGAGTTTATCGTGCATTTCATTGCGTATGATGCTCTGTTCTGCATTTAAATCAGTCTGAGGCAGAATATCAAATATATCAAATGATTCTGTAGGAGAAATGTTAGCCCTGCGTTTGTTTCGCCTGAAATAATCCACACACATATTATAGGATATTCGCAAAGCCCACTGTATGAATTTTCCTTCGTGGTTATATTTATCCTCTCTTAAGGTGTTGATGATTTTGATAAAGACTTCCTGAAAAATATCCTCTGCGAGGGCTGTGTCCTTCACAAACAAATAGATAGATGTATAAATCTTGTCTTTATGTCTTTCTAGGAGAATTTCGAAAGCTTTTTGATCTCCGGCTAAATATAGCTTGATCAAATCCTGATCTTGAAGCATACTAACTTGCATGACTGAACGTTTAAATAATTAAAATAAATTTAGTTTCAGTGTCGAAGTTTAGCTTATATGATCAGATTTAAATTGTTATTAATAAAATAGTAAAATTAAAAATGCTTTCGTTGTATGGGATAAAAGTATACTGATTTAAGTTCAAAATCCAGTCCCATCAAAAATTTTAACACTTCATTAACCAACTAACAACAGATTTAAGAAATTTTAACAAAATAATCATCGCTTTTAGCAAGAAATAGACAATATACTAGGTCCTCAATTAAATTATCTGTTTCATTTAAAATAAATTAATATCAAAACCATCCTTTGATTTATCTCATATTTTCGAGGAGCTAAAATTTTATAAGTAATGTGTCATTTATTCTAAGTCAAATCATTTTAAATAACTAAATAATTCAACATCATAATACGTGTGCCTCAAATCAAGCAAATGACTCAAAGCAGCATGAAATTTTGTCAACTAACTCACGGATAATACTTGACTTTTAGCTTTGAATGTTGTAATTTCGTGTCCTTTTTTAAAATGAGAATGTAAGGTTTCAGGTTAACTAAATTCTTTTAAATTTTATTGGTTTTTTTAGTGAAAAATGAAATAATTCATTTAATTTTAAGAATGAAATTAAATGTTCCATTTGAGTGATTATTTTACGACAATGGTCCGACAAATTAAAAATTTCCATGGTAGAAGTACACGATAATTTAACAAAACATCTTCAGCATTTTTTTGGTTTTGACGCTTTCAAAGGCAACCAAGAAGCGATTATTAGAAGCATTCTTGCAGGCAAAAATACATTTGTTATCATGCCTACAGGTGGTGGAAAGTCGCTTTGCTATCAATTACCGGCATTGCTGATGGAGGGTACCGCAATTGTAATCTCACCATTGATTGCCCTTATGAAAAATCAAGTTGATTCAATTAGGGGCTATTCATCAGAAGATGAAGTTGCACATTTTCTAAATTCTTCTCTCTCCAGAACACAAACGAAGCAGGTAAAGGCAGACATTTCTGACCTTAAAACAAAAATGTTGTTTGTGGCTCCTGAAACATTGACCAAAGAGGAAAATCTTGACTTTCTTAAAAAAATTGATATATCCTTTGTTGCTGTTGATGAAGCTCACTGTATATCAGAATGGGGTCATGATTTTAGACCTGAATATCGCCGTATCAGAACCATGATCGATATCATCAATAAAGAAATTCCGATTATCGCCCTCACAGCAACTGCTACGCCAAAAGTTCAATCAGATATTTTGAAGATTCTGAACATGAACTCCGTAAATAGTTTCGTTTCGTCATTTAACCGTGAGAACTTGTTTTATGAAATCAGACCGAAACTAAAGAAAGATCAGACCATCAAATCAATACTTGGTATAATTAATGAAGCCAAAAATCAATCAGGTATCATTTATGTCCAAAGCCGAAAAGCAGCTGAAGAGATAGCTCAAGTACTTAGTGTTAATGGCGTAAAATCATTGCCGTATCATGCAGGTCTCGACCCTAAAACAAGAAGCAACACCCAGGATGCATTTTTGATGCAAGATATTGATGTTATTGTAGCAACCATAGCATTTGGTATGGGCATCGATAAGCCGGACGTTCGCTTTGTAATACATTATGACATTCCGAAGAGTATTGAAAACTACTATCAGGAGACAGGACGTGCAGGTCGAGATGGACTGGAAGGAAAGTGCGTTGCATTCTATTCTGATAAAGATATAACTAAACTCGAAAAATTTCTAAGAGACAAACCTGTTGCCGAACGTGAAATGGGCGCCCAGCTTCTGCAGGAAGTAATGGCATATTCTGAAACTTCAGCCTGCCGCAGAAAATTCCTTCTTCATTATTTTGGAGAGGAGTATAAAGAAGAACAATGCGGTAAAATGTGCGATAATTGTTTGCACCCCAAAGAAAAAATAGAAGCTCAGAAGGAAATGCAACAAGCTTTGTCCTGTATAGAGTTTATGAATGAGAATTTTGTACTAAAAAGCGTAGTGGATTTTATCATTGGTCATGAAACCAAAGAAATGCGCGATTATAAGTTTAACACCGTAAAATTGTTCGGTATTGGTAAAGAGAAAGATGAAAACTTCTGGTCTTCTATCGTAAGACAAGCCTTACTGAACAACCTCATCTATAAAGACATCGAGCAATATGGCTTGCTAAAATTAACCGAAAACGGTAAAAATTTCATCAAGAATCCTGTTTCATTCATGATTACTGTCAATCAAAAATTTGAAACTGACGATCATGACCTTGATGAATCATCAGGCAAAACAGCAACCCTTGATGAGACTTTACTGAAAATGCTCACTGCGTTGAGAATGCAAATTTCAAAACAAAAGAATCTTCCACCTTATGTGATTTTCCAGGACCCTTCATTACAAGACATGTGCACCCAATATCCGATCACTATTGACGATATGACCATGATCACAGGTGTAAGTAGAGGTAAAGCAGAAAAATTCGGCAAACCATTTATTGAGATGATTCAAAAGTATGTCGAAGAAAACGACATAGACAGACCCACGGATTTTCTTGTCAAACAAGTTGCTAATAAGTCAAAAACCAAAGTGGCCATCATTCAGAGCATTGACAAAAAACTATCACTAAACGATATTGCATCTTCTAATTCGCTTACTATGGATGAGTTATTCGAAGAACTGGATGCAATTGTAACATCAGGTATCAAGATTGACCTTAATTACTACATCAAGAACAATGTTGACGAATATAGTAAAGAAGAAATTTACAATTATTTTATGGACGCGCAGTCCGATTCGGTTTTAGAGGCTTACAAAGAACTGAAAGATGATGATATTACCTTTGATGAAATTCGCTTGATGAGAATCAAATTTTTGTCTGAAATGGCCAACTAATTATGAAAATAATAATCATCAATGGTCCCAATCTCAATCTTTTGGGACAAAGGGAACCGGGTATATATGGTAAAGAGTCCTTTGACAAATACCTTCTCAAACTGCGTTCAGCATTTCCCGATGTGATAATTGATTATTTTCAGTCCAATCATGAAGGTGACATAATTGACAAACTTCAGCAGACGGGATTCGATTATGATGGGATCGTGCTTAATGCTGGTGCACTATCACATACATCCATTGCAATTGCTGACACGCTTTCAGCAATCACTGCCCGAGTTATTGAAGTTCATATATCGAATGTCTTTGCGAGAGAGGAATTTAGACACCACTCATATTTATCTCCAAAATGTTTTGGTGTGATTGTCGGATTGGGTCTTAAAGGTTATAAATTAGCCATCCAATCACTCATTTGGGCAGATTGAATCCAATTACCCATTCAAGTTTTAGTGCCTATTTATACTGGGCCGGAATCAATTTGCCGGCGTATTTTTTGCAAAACACCATTTATACCTTTAGCAATTTCATCATAGGTGCAAATCTCCTTGCCAATAAATATAAACATACCTTGTAAATGAAGGTTTCTCGAAACTAAGTTTTCAGTGAGGATATTTTTGTTGAGGCGATAAGATTCCCGGAGCCTCCTTTTGAGTAAATTGCGGTCAGTTGCTCTCTTGAATATTTTACCCGATACGCTTACAGCGACTTTCGGGTTTGAGAAAACATCTACCTTGGAAATCGAATAGACAAATTTGACAGGATATGAAAAAGCTCCGCTTCCTTCTTTAAAAAGCTTACTGATTGTCTTGGTGGATTTGAGTTTTTCCTCTTTGGGAAATGAAAATTTTGACATATAACAAATACCCTTATAGCGCAAAAAAACGCAATTAAAATACAGGTATGATGTTAGTCAAATTACTTTGCTCCTCTTTCGTCAGAAACAGTAAGTTTGTGTCTACCTGCAGCACGTCTTCTTGACAAAACCTTTCTGCCATTTTTAGTGCTCATTCTTTCACGAAAACCATGCTTGTTAGCACGCTTTCTTTTGGATGGTTGGTACGTCCTTTTCATATTTAATAATATAAAACCTCGAAGGTTATTTTTTTAGAAGTGCAAAGGTAGGATTGTTCTTTAAAATATACAAATTATTTATCAAATTTATTTTAACCATTCATGGATATCAAAAACTCATCATTGGTTGTTGTACCTGACATGTGTTTCATCAAAAACTCGAATGCTTCCTCAGGTTTCATATCAGCAAGGTGATTACGAAGTATAAACATTCTTTGAAGTATGTCTTTCTCCAGCAAGAGGTCATCACGACGGGTACTTGATTTAGTAAGATCGATTGACGGAAACATCCTTTTGTTAGCGAGTGTCCTGTCAAGTTGGAGCTCCATATTACCGGTTCCTTTAAATTCTTCAAATATAACTCCATCCATTTTTGAACCGGTGTCTATGAGGGCAGTAGCAAGGATGGTAAGTGAACCACCACGTTCGATGTTTCTGGCAGCACCAAAGAATTTCTTCGGCTTTTGAAGCGCATTTGCCTCTACACCACCTGACAATACCTTTCCACTTGCAGGGGCTACCGTATTGTAAGCCCTCGCTAACCTGGTAATTGAATCCAAAAGTATGATAACATCATGCCCGCATTCAACAAGTCGCTTGGCTTTTTCTAAAATGATATTGGCAACTCTTACGTGGTTTTCAGCAGGCTCATCAAATGTTGAAGCAACAACTTCTGCATTTACACTCCGTTTCATGTCAGTAACCTCTTCCGGTCTTTCATCGACCAACAGAACAATCATGTAACATTCAGGGTGGTTGCGGGAGATGGCATTAGCAAGATCTTTTAACAAGAAGGTCTTTCCTGTTTTTGGTTGCGCAACAATCAATCCTCTTTGCCCTTTCCCAATTGGAGTAAACAAATCTATCATCCTTACACCGTATTCTTTTGCGTGGGTCGGAGAAGTGAGTTTAAACTTTTCAGTTGGAAAAAGTGGGGTGAGGTAATCAAAAGGTACCCTGTCTCTTACATCTTTAGGGTCATATCCGTTTATTTGCGATACTTTCAAAAGTGCAAAATATTTTTCGCCTTCTTTGGGTGGTCTGATTGCTCCAATAACTGTATCACCTGTTTTTAAACCGAATAATTTTATTTGTGAAGGAGAAACATAAATGTCATCAGGTGAAGATAAATAGTTATAGTCTGATGATCTCAAAAAACCATACCCGTCGGGCATCATTTCAAGCACGCCTTCACCCTCTATTATTCCGTCTAATTCTACATTGAATTTTGATGCATCGGTGATTACCTCTTTTGCCTCTGCTTCAGCTACTTCTTTAGATGCAATGAAGTTTTCTACTTCATCTTCCTTTTCAAGCTCCGGTTGAACAGGTTGCCTTACTTCTTCTCTCTGTTTTGGTCTTCTATCCTCAGGTTGACTTGATCTCCTTTCATCCGACTCTTTTTGTCTTCTATCCTCAGGCTGGTTTTGTCTCCGATCTTCTGGCTTATTTGTTCTTCTGTCATCAGGTTGAATTGGCCTTCTCTCCTCCGATTGATTTGATCTTCTGTCTTCAGGCTGATTCGTTGATCGCTCTCGACGGTTATTATCAAATCGTTTTTCAAAAACAGGTTTTGTATTTTCGTTGTTTTCTTCGTTAGTTTGAGAACTGATTTCCGGGTTTTGTGAAAGTTGCGGTTCCTGCTGACCTTCTCTTTTTGAAGGTGTTACTTTATTGGGAATTGCCTTTGAGACAATTTTTCTGGTTCTTTTATTTCTGTTTTCAGAATCTGAGGTAGAATCATTCTCCTCATTAATTTCTGATGTTGGAGTTGTAG
>JAEUUM010000214.1 GCA_016787375.1 Saprospiraceae bacterium | reverse complement strand
TTTCTATGTGAATAGCATCACTTACATAACAATCACAAATTCCAACATCAGGAAGATTGCAATTGTAGGGTCCTCTGAATTCGTTGTTGGTCATGACGTTAACATTAAATAGTTGCCCAATTGAACGAATACCAAAATCGTTTTCCAAAAACAAATTTTGTGTAAATGTGAGACTTGCAACCGATTTGCCTTCATTGCCATACAACAAATCCAACATAATTTTAGCATCTGAAATAGTGGAGGAATTCCAAATTAATTTATTTGGTCCGTCATTAACAATACCCTGCCATCTGCAACAAAATATTCTACCAATTCTGACTGCATCTTGTATTGTTGTGTTATTTAAACCAAAGGTCATAGAAGGAATATTGGGGCCAAAACCATCTTCCGTTTCTGCTTTTAAGTAAATGATCGAATTCGCTGCCATATTCCATGTGCCGCCATTGAAATAATAAGTTGTGTTTCCGTGCAATATACCTTGAATCAAAAGTGGAACATTTGGATTTTGGGAATATTGTTGAATGTAATCATCAACCCTTATATCTGCAGGATGCGTCTCCCAATGTATAAAATCGGTAAATTTGGTTATTTTATTCTCGAAACCTAAGTATGCACCTTTGCCAACATAAATCTTTTTAGTATATACCAGCTTATACTTGCCACACGTTACAATGTGGGTTACATTTACATAACCGTCTTCGGTTACAAAATTTGAAAATACATGATCAGGAGGGAAAACGCCTTTATAAATCGGGCTTCCGTCACCGAATATCCAACAATGCTTGACTGAATCTGAATTTATTGTACACAATGGAATAAAACGGTATTTACCCATAATGCAACTGTAAGGTAAAGAATCAATTGAAGTAAATTCGGCAGTCATACAACAATTACAATCGCCATAAACTTTATCAAAACAACATTTTTGTGTTTCACCATGCCCTAAAATTACAGTAACACATATACTATAGCAACCTGGCATGTTAAATTCATGTGTAACCATATTACTTGTGGTGGTCACTATCGGGCTATTGTCTCCAAAATCCCATATATAAGAGGTAACGTCTGAAAAAGTATTATAAGTATATTTTATTATTAAATGCCCGTTCGTTTCATTGTATGAAATCTCTTCATCCTCTAACAATACATTGTCGCAAAATTCTGGACCAC
This sequence comes from Saprospiraceae bacterium, assembly GCA_016787375.1. Taxonomy (GTDB): domain Bacteria; phylum Bacteroidota; class Bacteroidia; order Chitinophagales; family Saprospiraceae; genus JAEUUM01. Next base: position 8,115 of record JAEUUM010000214.1, on the reverse strand, counting down.
ATGGCATTACATGCACCGAATCGCAACAACTCATAAGTACTCCATCAATTAATTGTGTTAAGCAAACCAGATAATCGCCACCATTTGCATATTCATGTGATAATTCTGTCACCCCAGTTCCCACTTTTGTGGGATTTGAACCGTCACCAAAATCCATATAAACCTCACCAGCTAAGTTGGAAGAGTTAAGAGTAAAGTCACCATGACAAAATAAGAAATCGCTGGTAAAACTCAAATTTTCACAACCGGTTTCACAATCTAAACTAATGGTCTGGTTGCAATAATATCGTGTCGTATCGCTGCCATCATAAACATCTACAGTTAGCTTAAATCGGATAATATTACCGTCAATGACATTCAAATTTATACAATTACTATATCCGGTCAATTGAATAGGCTGATTACCAGAACCATACTGCAAAACGGTCCATTGAGGATTTTTTTTCCAGCTATTTTGGGCAGTTTGAAAACACAATTGAAAAGTATCGCCACATTGAAGTTTAGTTAATTCAATTTTTGCTCTAAAACAGTCTTCTTTTTCAGTAATTGTTAAATTACCATTTCCCGTCTTCAAATTAGCATTAGGCTTACTCACATTGTGAGTGTTTTCTGAAAAAGCGTTTGAATTACAAAGCCCCAAAACAAACAAAAAAATTAAAATTTTTTTACATTTAGTTATAAAGTTATAGGCAGGGGTACTGGGGTACAGGGGTACAGGGGTACAGGGGCACTTTTCATAATTTTTAGGATTTAATTTACGAATTTAATAACAACCTAAAGATATGTCATCCTCCCCATTTTTCATAATTTTACATCACAATTAATACCAATAATATCCATTATTTAATATGCAATTTACATATAATATCACTATTCTGCCATATTTTATTCTGTTTTTTAACACTTTAATCAATATTTCAAAACTAAACTCTGTATTGTTATACTTTTTTTAACAATAATATTTAATTCATATTTGTCGGATTGACGACAAAAAAAGTTTTAGTGCTTTTGTTTTTTGTGGAAATTTTTAATCCTTTAGGTTTCGTCTCACTACCTTGACATTCGCCGGAATTTTCTCGATCTATTTCATGTACTCAAAATATGAGCTTTAAATTTTAAATCTAGATCATCCATCGTACATCATTGCATCCAATATCCTGCATTTTATGAGCAAAAATCTATTGAATGTAAGTATTGGGAGATCAATCTTTGTAAAACATCCATTTTCTCAATTCTTTAAAACTAGCTTTTTTGCCATACATTAAAATTCCCACTCTGTAAATTCGACCTGCAAGCCAAACCATGAAGACCGTAGTGGCCAGTAACAATGCCATTGAAAGTCCTATTTGCCAATAAGGAACATTGAATACGATACGACTTGGCATGACAATAGGTGAAAACAGAGGAAAAATCGATCCGAAAACGGCCATGCTGCTCTGAGGAGCACGTACTGCTGCAAACATAATATAAAAAGCAAGCAATACCGGTATGGTAATCGGTAATGTTAAAGATTGACTTTCACCTAAATCATCTCCAATAGCTGATCCAACCGCAGCAAACAAAGAAGAATATAAGATATAACCACACAAAAAGTAAAAGATAAAACATGGAATAATCATCCACCAGTTGAGGTTTAGTATTTCATGCATTACCTTTCCCACCATCATTCGCAGATCATCCGGATCTACTGACTGGGCTCCAGCCATTGCTTGACTTTGCGTGTCTTGTGGGTCGAATCCGAATACAACGGTTACAAACATACTGATGAGTGGTATCAGTATCATCCACAAAGTAAATTGTGTAAGTCCAACTGCGCCTACTCCGATAATTTTACCCATCATTAACTGAAATGGTTTTACTGAAGATATCATTACTTCGACTATTCTGCTCATCTTTTCTTCCATTACGCTTCGCATAACCATTGAGCCATATATAAATACTGACATATACATTATGATGCCCATAATCGTACCAAGTGCAGCACCAACTGCCGCAGCTGATGAACTCTCATCTCTCTGGTCAACTCTTATTGGCTCCGGATCAATAGTTACGTCAGTTTTGATGTTTTCAAGTACTGATTTGTCTAATCCCAAAGCTGCGATCTTATATTCACTGAACCTCTCTGAAATCTGATTCTCAAGACTTGATTGTGCATCAAGACCCAGCTGATTTTCGGAGTAGTACAATACTTTTATTTTCCTAACCGCCGAACTGTCCGGTTTTGGTATAAACAAAATACCATCATAAGAACCTGCTTCTACATCCTTTTTCAAAACATCTACACCTTTATCTGAAAAAGTGTAATAAATGTTGTCTCCGTCTTTCATTACTTTGTTCAAAACGTTGCCCGGGTCCACAACTGCTACTTTTTTGTCACTATCAGATTTATTGCCCATTATAAAACCTACGACAATGAAGAATACCAAAAAAGCCAAAGGAGTGAGGAATGTAGAAAGCAAAAATGATTTTGATTTTACTCTTGTAAGGTATTCACGCTTTATGATCAACCAAAGTTTATCCATGTTGGTTTACTTTTAAATTTTAATTAAATTTTACCTTCCACTTTTCTAATGAATATATTGTTGATTGTTGGCAATATCTCATTGAAAGACGTTATCAAAGCCCCATTCTGAATCATCCATCGCAACAAGTCATTTGCTTTTTGTGGCGATTCGCATTTCATGGTTACATTTTGATCAGTTTTCTCTTTTATTTCACCAAATTTTTCAAGATCATCCCCAATTTCACCAACGAAATTGATGTTGTATAAATTTTCTTTGTAGGTATTTTTGATCTCTTTTACATCGCCTTCAAGAACATTTTTTCCTTGATTAATAAGAACAATACGGTCGCAGATTTCTTCTACCTGCTCCATTCTGTGTGTTGAAAATATAATACTCGTACCCATCTTTTTTAGATTTAGTATTTCGTCTTCAATCAGGTTGGCATTTATTGGGTCTAGACCTGAAAAAGGTTCATCGAGTATGATCAATTTTGGTCGGTGCATTACAGTTGCAATAAACTGTACTTTCTGTTGCATACCTTTAGACAAGTCCATAATTTTTTTATTGTACCAGTCTTTTATATCAAATTTCTCAAACCATCCATCAATTGTACTTTTAGCATCTTTGTGACTCATACCTTTAAGCTGTGCCAGGTAAACCAGTTGTTCTCCAACTTTCATCTTTTTGTACAATCCTCGCTCCTCTGGCATATAGCCTATGAAAGAGGTGTGGTTTTCATTGAGTCTTTCGTTATTGAAAAGAATTTCACCACTGTCTGGTCTGGTAATCGTTGTAATAATCCGGATCAGTGATGTTTTACCTGCACCGTTTGGACCCAGCATTCCATATATGATGCCTTCCGGGATATCAAATGTCACATGATTTACAGCAATTTTAGATTCGTAAGTTTTGACTACGTCCTTTATACTGAGTATATTCATAAGTTGGTTTTTCTTAAATTCACGGCTAAAATACAGTTTAAAGCATCTAAATAGGTAAAAATTTAGACAACATTATTAAATTCAACGATTAATTGCCTGAAATCAGTCCATGGATGAAAACCATTTTGCAGTTTATCATTAATCCTGCCGGTGGTGGCGGTAAGGCGGCCAAAGCTTGGCTTAAGTTAAAATCAGAACTGAACAAACATTCCGTCTCCTACACCGAACATTTCACAAACTCCAAAGGGGACGCAATTGAAATTGTGAAAAAGCTCGCAATGTTGGGAGAAAAACATTTCGTCGCTGTAGGAGGTGATGGAACTGCCCATGAAGTAGCCAATGGCATTCTGCTCGCTCAGGAAGAAGGAACAGCAACAGATGCAGCTCTGTGTTTATTTTCATGTGGTACCGGGAATGATTGGGTAAGAGAACATCAGATTTCAACCAATATTCAAAAATTTGTACAGGCTGTTAATAATCCGGAATACAGGTTTCAGGATGTCGGATTAATCCAATATTTTGATGAAAATAAAGATAAAAAATCAAGGTATTTTATCAATGTTGCAGGAATGGCTTACGATGCATTTGTAGCGAAAAACACTGAAGGGCTCAAGCAAGGCAATTTTTCTGGAAATTTTTACCTGTTGCACGTTTTCAAGAACTTATTAAAGTACAAGCCAGAAAAAGTTTTAATTACAGCAGATAACCGCACCTGGTCTCAAAAAGTGTACACCATAAACATCGGCCAATGCAGATTTTCAGGTGGCAACATGCAACTTGTTCCCCATGCTGTTTTTGACTCGGGCCATTTAGCAGTGACCATAGCAGATTCAATGCCCAAATGGGAAATTATCCTTCAAACACCAAAGTTTTACAATGGTAAATTGCTGCAACATCCTTCGATATCTGGATTTGAATGTGACGAGATCCAGATAAATAGTCTAAACAATAACGAAGTACTGATTGAAGCAGATGGGGAATATCTAGGCATGACACCAGTGAAAATCAAGAATTTAAGCAACAGGCTTAAAGTCTTTGGTATAAATTCAAGATAATTTGATTAATTTTGTTTCAATTGGTAAGATCAGAGTGTACGGCAGTCCTTTATATTATCTTGCTATGTCTCATTTTCAAAATAACTAAACCACCATGAAAAAAGTCCTTATTTTTTTAGCCATACAAACCATTGCACATTTACCTCTATTTGCTCAGTATACTGAAGGAGAAAAACCAATGACGCAAGGCTTAAAAAATGCTTTAAGCTTTGAGATAAAAGATTTGAAGACGAGTAAAGTTGAAGATCTGTGGCAAGATTTTGTTAAGCAGTTTGACTGTAAAACTAAGAAGGATAAGAAGATGGATGAGTATTTTTCAGACAATGCCAAAATCTATTATATTCCTTCAACTACGAGTATTGATATATTCGCCCGATTTGCTGAAAGAGGTAAAAATGCAACAGAGGCGAGTATTTTTTTCTTGGACAATGATCGTTTTTTAAGTACAGCTTCCAATGCAGAACAAATGAAGGGTGCTACAGAATTTGTCAGACAGTTCGACATATACGTCCAAAAATACCAAACAAAGGAACAACTTGAAGATGAACAAAAAAAGTTGAAGAAACTTGAGTCAGACTTAAAAAAACTGATAAAAGATAATGAAAATCTGCACAAAGACATTGAAAACTACAAGGATAAAATCAAAAAAGCCGAGTCCGATATTGTTAAAAATACCGGTGACCAGGAAAAGGCAACTCAGATGATTAATGACCAGGCTAAAATCATGGAACAAGTAAAGTCAAAACTTGATCAATTGAAATAATTCATCATTTTAACCGGGTCTGAATTGTCTTTCTGTTGAAATACCCTCTCCTAACCAAAAAGACAACCAAAATCCTATTAAGGCTGTGCCTCGTGCCGTTTCAAGTGGACTCTCTACCAGGAAGGATGCAAATGTTGCAAAAATCAATGTAATGAGAATTGTGTTTTGATTTCTTTTGGCGAAAATCAAAAGGACCATCCACATCAAACAAAAGATGGTTAACCCTACCCAACCACTGCAAACCAAGGTATGTAAAAATTGATTGTGAGGTTGTTTAGGCTGTTCCACACTTGGGTAGTCTCTGGAGTAAATTGCTTTTACTTTGTCATCCAAATCCCCCGGCCCAACTCCGAATATTGGTTCTTCCTTGTACAATTTTAACCCAACTTCATAGGAAATCCTTCTGCCACTATCAGAGTTATTTAATGGATTACCTGCCTTGTATTCTTTGTACTCCCACATCATATAACCCAACTTATGCTCGAGGCTTGGAATGAATTTAACAGCCAAAAAAGCAGTTCCAAAAAACAAACCGATTATCATAAGGAGCTGGGCTTTACTCATTTTTTTCAAATGCAATACCGCAAAAACCACCAAACCAGTATACATAATTAGCAACCCCGACCTGACTGCAAACAGGTGAATGTAAAAGAATATCATCCCTAGGCAAAACCAGACAAAATATTTTAGAAATACAGATAAATTTTTGTCTTTAAACACCCAATAAATCCCCGACAAAAGTGTAAATGACTGCAATTGAGCATACCTTATGTGGTCTTTCATTGGGACAGGTATCGGCGAACCTCTTTTCAACAATTCGTTCATTTCATCGAAATTCAATAAATATCGGATTGCCACAAAAGTTGATGAACAAAACATCAAAAATATTGCCAGTAGAACTATAATTCGTCTGCTTTTCTCGTTCCATGGAATCCAGTAAAATGCAATCGGCAATGCAAGAAACGGCAACCGGATCCTAACTCGAGATAGCCAATATTGAATATTTTCGGAGTTAAAAAATCCAAAAACAACTATCCAGAATATAATTGTCAATGCAAAAAATCCCACTGAAATTCTGTTTACTCCGAGCCACTTTTTTAGATGCAACCAAATGGGTGATTGGTAATGTGTTACTATCTGATAAAAAGCCAATACTCCAAAACCAATAATACTCATGGATGTGGCGTATTTAGTAAAGGCAAGCATACAAACAAACCAAATGCCCCAAAACAATAGAATCCCGTTTACCCATTTTTCAGGTAAGATGATTTTATTTAATTTTAACATAAGGCTTAATTGACTGTTGGTTATTTGATTTGTTTATCCAGTTGCATCATTAATAAACACAAAACGTATTAACGTTAACAAAATTAAAAATTTTACCTTTGCACATCATTTATTTTAAATAATATGGAAGTTTTCGAACTAATAAATAACTTACAGAGTGAAATAACTGCCGCATCACCTGAAAATGCAGAGCAACTTGAGTTATTCAGAATTAGGTTTTTGGGAAGTAAAAATGTCATTAAGCCAATTTTTAGCGAAATGAAAAATGTTCCCAATGATCGAAAAAAAGAATTTGGTCAATTGCTTAATGCTTTAAAGGAAAATGCCGAGAACAAGTTTAAATTGATTCAAGAGACATTTGAAGTCAAAGCAGATGGTGAATCATCTGACATTGATGTAACTGCTCCGGGATTTCCGTATTTACAAGGTTCCAGACATCCTATTTCATTGGCAATGGAGCGTATAATCCAAATCTTTACAAAAATTGGCTTTGTCATAGCTGAAGATCGTGAAATAGAGGATGATTGGCATAATTTTACTGCCTTAAATACCCCTGATGATCACCCTGCACGTGATATGCAAGATACATTTTATCTGCAAAACAGTACTGAAATGCTATTGCGAACCCACACTTCCTCTGTACAAACACGTGTAATGACTTCACAAAAGCCACCTATACGCATCATAGCACCGGGAAGGGTTTACAGAAATGAAACGATTTCCGCCCGATCTCATTGTCAATTTCATCAGATTGAGGGACTTTATATCGATAAAAAGGTATCATTCGCTGACATGAGGCAAACCCTGCTGTACTTTGCCAGAGAAATGTATGGTCCTGACACTAAAATTCGCATGCGGCCTTCTTATTTCCCTTTCACAGAACCAAGTGCAGAAGTAGATGTTTACTGGGGATTGAAAGATGAAACCGATTATCGAATAACCAAAGGTACCGGCTGGCTAGAGGTGTTGGGTTGTGGTATGGTTGACCCTGCTGTTCTCAGTAATTGTGGCATAGATCCTGATGAATATACCGGTTTTGCTTTTGGAATGGGTATTGAACGGCAAGCCATGTTGCTTCATCGTATAAGCGACATTAGACTGTTCTTTGAGAACGATGTCAGGTTTTTAAAACAATTTTCAGGCGCATTGTAATTAAATATTTTAAATGAAACCTTCCCTTCCCAAAGGAACCCGGGATTTTGGCCCAAATCAAGTACTCAAAAGAGAATACATTTTTGATATCATAAAAGATAGTTTCAAACTATATGGTTTTGCTCCTTTGGAGACTCCTGCTATGGAAAGCCTCTCAACATTAACCGGCAAATACGGTGAGGAAGGAGATCGCTTGTTGTTCAAGGTACTTAACAACGGTGATTTTCTGAATGGTGCAAATGAAGAAGCACTGAAAGCTAAAAATTCTCAGGCTTTGATATCTTCCATCTCCAAGCGAGGTTTGAGGTATGATCTCACTGTTCCTTTTGCAAGGTATGTGGCAATGAATCAAAACAATATTGCTTTTCCATTTAAACGCTACCAGATACAACCCGTTTGGCGAGCAGACAGAC
>JAEUUM010000103.1 GCA_016787375.1 Saprospiraceae bacterium | reverse complement strand
TAAACCCTTGCAACAACTTGACCTGACGAATCTTAGAAGGCGAATCGGCTATGTACCTCAGGATGGATTTTTGTTCTCAGATAGTGTTGCAAATAACATTGCATACGGTTCCGACTCCTCGATCGAAAGGATTGAACAATTTGCAAAAAATACCGCCATTCATGAAGAAATAATGTCCTTGCCGGAGCAATATCAGACAATAGTAGGTGAGAGAGGAGTTACCTTATCAGGAGGGCAAAAGCAAAGAATCTCAATTGCAAGAGCATTGATCAAGGATCCGGACATCATTGTGCTGGACGATTGTTTGTCAGCAGTCGATGCAGAAACAGAGCAAAGAATATTGGAATATTTGAATGAACATTTGCAAGATAAAACCACAATTGTCATTACACACAGGATCTCTACCTTGATGACTTACGATAATATTCTGGTATTAAAAGACGGAGTTATTGTAGAACAGGGAAAACACGATGAATTGATTTCTCAGAATGGACTTTATAAAGAAATGTTTGAAAGGCAAAATGTCGAAATAAATAATTTATAACTTAATATTTTTATATATAAAATCATTTTTATAAATTTGTAAAGAACAATTTTTCCTATTAAAACATACGAAAGTGGAAAACGAGAAATTTAATCAAAAAGCTGAAAATGTTTTTTCCTCAAAGGTGAAAGCCGGTAAAAGGCGAACCTACTTTTTCGATATCAGACAGACCAAGGGCTCTGATTATTTTTTAACCCTTACTGAAAGCACAAAAAGATTTAATGGCGACGGATATGAGAGACACAAGTTGTTTTTGTACAAAGAGGACATTAACAGATTTGTCGAGGGTTTGGAAGAAGCCGTGAGATATTTTAAAGAGGAATTGATGCCTGATTATGATTTTGATGAGTACACAAAAAGGCAGGAAGAATGGGAGGCGCGTAAAGCATTGGAAGATGCAGAAAATGGTGATGGAGACGCGAAACGGCCTCCAACCAACGAAGAAGATATTGCATGGTAGTTCAATAACGCAAATTAAAAGCCTCAGATAGAGGCTTTTAATTTTTCTGCCACTTAGTCACCAATTAATAAATTATCTATTTCATTTTAATGATACTGAGAATACTGGAAGAACAAATTAATGACTTTGAGAATTACCTTTTAACAAAAGCAAAAACACAAGATGAACCATTGTTTTTTTATGAAAACTTAATCCATTTTCAGAATAACTGGGACGTTCTGGCAGAAGATTTTCATTTGATGCTGGACAAGTCTATTTATAATTCCCAAACAAAGAGAATTTGGTTTGAACCGAAAAAAGCTCTTTTGGAATTTGTCGGGTTCAATGAAGGTTTTGTCAGAATGATGTTCAAAGACTTATTTGATGAGACCAAGAGTCTTTCAGGCAGAATTGATCGCTTTCAATTTTACAGTGAAGAACTTCTTGAAGAAATCCGTTTGGGCAAAACCAAATCTATGGGTGATCATTTCCAACATACTGAAATAATTTATTTTTATCTGGCCATGCGATACCCATCAAATTACGGTGTGTATCAGCATAATTATTTCGAAAAAACGCTTCATATCATCAAAGCAAAGGATATTCCAACTGTTTTTGACCCAGAGAGGTATTACAAGTCTTCAAAAATTTTCAATAAGTATCTTTGTGACAAACCGCTAATAGACAAGCATATAGAACGTTTGTTAAAAGGCAGCAATTATTTTAAACAGGAAAATATGCTGAGAGTCTCGTATTTTTGTTGGTATTGTGCAAATCACAACTTTTAAAGATGACAAAGATTGCTTCTATATTGATCATGAATTTGCTGGTGGTCTTTGCTGCTGCTGCTCAGTATAAATTTCAGCCGGTATTTCCCGGTCAAAAGGGGCAGGTTCTTTTGACCAATCTGGTATCTGCTTACAAGCCGGCAGTTGTCCTGGATTACAGCACCGCCAGAGATACCTTATTTTTTAGGGTATACAGAGAAAATGATAGTTTGGCTTGTATTTATTCTGATCATAAGTTACCATTGCCGGACGGTTATGACCCAACCACAGTAGTTTATTTGAATGGCACTGCCAATGGCATAAATACCGAGCATGCCTACCCTCAAAGCAAAGGGGCAGTCGGTGGAGCAAAAAGTGATATGCATCATTTATATGCAACCCGAGGCGCAGTAAATGAAGCTCGTGGCAATCTACCTTACGGTGAAAGTCCGGATAATCAAACACAAAAATGGTTTTACAAGACAATTGAGCTAACCAGCAAGCCTTTGGTTAATATTGATTTATACGCAGAACTAAACGCAACTGTATTTGAGCCGCGTGAGAAGGTAAAAGGTGACTTGGCCAGGTCTGTGTTTTATTTTTATACCATGTATAAGGCTGAAGCAGATGCAGCGGATCATAATTTCTTCAATATTCAAAAGAATACATTGTGTCAATGGCATTTATTGGATCCGGTCGATTCATTAGAGTGGGTCAGAAATGATATCATTGCAAAATATCAGGGTGGCAGTAAAAATCCATATATACTTGATTGCACTTTGCCATTCAGAACATTTTGCCCTGATTATTTGCCGGCTTGTGATACTACAGTTGATACAAAAATTGTGATTTCCCAAAAAGAATTAAAGATCTACCCTGTACCATTCAGCTCCGAGATAACAATTTGTGCACAAGCGGAATTTTCAAAGGCAATTTCAATTACAATATCTGATTTGATTGGAAGAGTCGTCCTTTTAAAATCAACCACTCCATTTGGTAATTGTATTGAAATATCAGATGAACAGCTGAGAAATCTACGACCGGGCGTATATTTCCTGACAATTTCGAGTAATTCTGACTCAGCCGGAAATTATTTCACCAAAACGATTATCAAACAATAATTTTTTTTAATTCGGGAAATTATATTTTTCGAAAGAATATTAATATTTTCAACCCCTTATTGAGAATACTATGGAAAGATTTATTGGGTTGATAGGTATTGTTTTGATACTTGGTATCGCATTTTTAATGTCTAATAATCGAAAAAAGATCAACTACAGGTTGGTACTTTCGGGGTTGGGTTTACAACTCGCTTTGGCAATTTTCATCCTTAAAGTTCCGATTGGGAAGACCATTTTCGCAGGTTTTGCAAGTTTGGTTACCAAAGTCTTGTCTTATGCAGACCGCGGAGCCGATTTTGTATTTGGTGCTTTAGTGAAGAAAGACCTAATGGATGGAGCCTTTGGAGCCGGTCATGACTTTATCTTTTTTTTTAAAATTATACCTACGATCATATTTGTGGCAGTTCTTGTTAGCATAGCTTATTATGCCGGTATCATGCAACGAATAGTCGCTGTTATCGCCAGGTTTGTACATTGGTTAATGGGTGTAAGCGGAAGTGAGGCATTATCTAATGTAGCATCTGCATTTGTTGGGCAAGTCGAAGCTCAAATCATGATAAAACCTTACCTGAAGGGTATGACCAACTCAGAGTTGCTCGCCTCAATGGCAGGTAGTATGGCTTGTATCGCAGGTGGTGTAATGGCCGTTTATATTGCTTTAGGCGTTCCGGCAGAGTACCTCCTGGCAGCATCAATAATGGCAGCTCCGGGTGCACTTGTAATTTCAAAAATAGTGTTTCCAGAAACAGAACAATCTGAAACAAAGGGAACAGTGAAATTAGAGGTTCAAAAGACCAGTTCAAACCTGGTAGATGCCATTTCACATGGGGCAAGTGATGGATTAAAAGTTGGTTTAAATGTCATTGCCATGTTGATTGGTTTTATTGCCTTGATAGCAATGGCAGATGCCGTTCTGGGATTTGCAGGCAGAAACATCTATCAATACACCGGTTTAAATCTGGACATGATTGGTATAGACTTCAGAACCTTGAGCCTTAAAACCATATTGGGAGCCATATTTTCAATTTTTGCCTGGGCAATGGGTATTCCGGGTCAAGATATATATACCGCAGGTTCATTGATGGGTACAAAAATGGTAGTCAATGAGTTCGTTGCTTACCTGGATTTGTCGAGTTTGTTGAAATCAGGTACACTCAACCCGAAAACAATAACCATTGTCAGTTTCGCTTTATGTGGATTCGCAAATTTTAGCTCAATTGCCATACAAGTCGGTGGTATTGGTGAACTTGCACCCAGCAGAAGAACAGACATCGCAAAACTCGGTTTCAAAGCATTGATTTGCGGCACATTGGCTTCTTATCTTTCAGCCACCATTGCAGGTATCTTGTATTAGTAGTGATCAATCTGGATGTTTATTAATTTGCATACCCACAAGCCTGGACTGAAAGATATTGAAATTCAAAATTGGGATATCAGGTATCCTGATCTTGTTCCGGTTGCAAAATATTTCTCTGCGGGCATTCATCCATGGTGGATTAAAGATGTTAATGTTGATTCGAAATTGGCTTTTTTAGAAAGGCATATAGATGAGGTGGGTTTTTTAGCGCTTGGAGAAACCGGATTAGACAAGCTTATTGATACACACATTGATGTGCAAAAGGAAGTTTTTGGAAAGCACTTAATACTTGCTCAGAAATGTTCTAAACCATTGATAATTCATGCAGTGAAAACACACAGGGAAATAATCGAAATGTGTAAGCAGGTAAAATTTGATTTGCCTGTTATATTTCACGGTTTTAACAACAACTTGAACACAGCCAAAGTATTGTCCGACGCAAATTCATATTTTTCTTTGGGAGGTGCGTTGTTGAAACCGGAATCGAACGCAGCCCAGTTTTTGAAGAGTGCTGATTTGAAGCGAGTATTTTTTGAAAATGATGATAAAGATGTTGGAATTGAATATATTTATCAGGCAGCAAGTGAAATACTCCACATAGGAATTGATGATCTTTGCTGCATAGTTGAAGAAAATTTTGAAAAGGTTTTTAATTTATGAAAGATTTTAGTTGGCTTGGTCGAACAGAAATTCTGATTCAGCGCGATAAGCTGGAGTTGTTGAGCAAAAAGCATGTTTTAGTTGTTGGAATGGGCGGAGTAGGTTCCTTTGCTACGGAATTTCTAGTAAGAGCCGGAATTGGAAAATTAACCGTTGTTGACGGAGATACCGTTGAGGCGAGCAATAGAAACAGACAATTGCCGGCATTAAAAACTACTGAAGGCATGTTGAAGACTGAAGTCATGAAAGAAAGGCTACTTTCTATTAATCCGGAGCTTGAGCTTATTTGCATCCCTGAATTTCTTGGTCCAATTGAAACATCTGAAATTGTGCACAACCAATATGACTATATTGTTGATTGTATTGATAGCATTACCCCAAAGCTGAATCTTATTGCAGAATCAGTCAAAGCCGGAAAGAAATTGGTCAGCTCCATGGGTGCGGGTGGAAAGATGGATCCCACCAAAATTAGAGTAGCAGATATTTCAAAAACGCATAACTGCCGACTTGCTTTCATTGTGCGAAAGCGATTGAGGGCATTCCAAATCAAAAAGGGATTCAAGGTCGCCTTCTCGACAGAATTGCCCCTTTCTGAGTCAATGATGTTGACGGATGGCTCAAATTATAAAAGATCAGCGTATGGAACAATATCTTATTTGCCGGCTGCTTTTGGAGGAGCATGCGCTTCAGTGGTAATTAGGGATTTAATTGATTGGAAAGAAAACAAATAATGGAATATAAATCACTTGTTCTAAAATCAGGAAGAGACAGGTCAATTATTAACAGGCATCCCTGGATTTTTTCAGGGGGTGTTAAAGATTTGCCTAAGTCGCAATCAGGTGAAATCATCAAAGTTGAAGATAATCATGGTAAGCTTCTAGGTTATGGTTTTTATGATTCACAAAGTCAGATTACGTGCAGGATTTTCGAGTTTACAGATAAGGAAAGTTTCTTCGAAGGAGATTATTGGGAGGAAAAATTAACCAAAATTTATAAATGGAAAACGGAGCTCTTTGACAAATCAAAAACAAATGCCTACAGGTTGGTCCATGCAGAGGGTGATAACTTTCCAGGAACAATAATTGACATTTATAATGAAGTGGCAGTTGTACAGATTCTAATAAAAGGCACAGAACGCATCAAGGATGAGATAGGGAGAATACTAACAAAATTGGGCTATAAATATGTGTTTTTCAGGGTAAAGCAAACAACCGGCAAACTTGAATCTGTAGCAGAACAGTCTCATTGGTATGCAGATTCGGTTTCAATGCCTGTGATGATCATCGAAAATGGCATCAAAATGCTTGTTGATGTTGAAAAAGGCCAAAAGACCG
>JAEUUM010000101.1 GCA_016787375.1 Saprospiraceae bacterium | reverse complement strand
TTGCAAAATTTCCCATCCAACCCAAAAAATAAATTTAAAAAGAACCTTCGATGGTCAACAAAATAAAAGGCATCTTCATTTTTCGACCTGAATCTCAAACTTGATTTAGCAAAATAATATTTGCTTTCTCAGCTCTATTATTTACAACATTTTGACCATTTGTCAGATTTGCCATATTCTCAATTAAACCATAATCAAAAAGTTAAGTCTGACTAAAAAGCAAATTTAATAAAATGCATAGATTCTTCTCAAAACAACCTATCACGACAATTTTCCAAAAAATAATCATTTCTTTTTTAATCGTAAAACTTTGTGCCAATATATGCATCGCACAAACTCATTCTATCATACTTGGCAGACCTACTGATCAATCCATAACTGCAAGTATTGTATTTGATCAGAATATTCAATTTTATTTGGAGTATGGAACACAAAAAAATGTTTATGCAAATACAACGACCATATATACAACTTCAGAAAACACAGCAGAAGAGCTAGACCTTAATGATCTAACCTCTGACACAAGATATTTTTACAGGTTGAGATATCGCTTGATTGGGGCGACAAATTTTGAGGCCAGCCCTGAATACAATTTTCACACCCAGCGGGCTCCAGGTTCTAGTTTTCGCTTCCTAATTGAGGCAGATGAGCATTTATACGACAAAAAAGGTATAAGGAATATGTACAAAGTAACACTTGCAAATCAGGCCAAAGACTCTGCCGATTTTATGCTGTCATTAGGTGACATCTTTGGAGATGACCACTCACCGGACGAAACCACCAGTGAGGACATGGATGCCCTGCATAAAGATTATTTACAGTACCTTGGGGCAGTATGCCATTCAATGCCATTTTTTGTTTGCCTTGGCAATCATGAAGGAGAAAATGGTTTCTACCTCAATCAAAATCCACCGGAAAATATAGCAGTTTATGGAACTAAATGGCGTAAATACTATTACCCTAATCCATTTCCCAATAACTTTTACTCAGGAAACACAGTTGCAGAGGATTATGGAATTGGATTACCTGAGAACTATTTTGCATGGACATGGGGTGATGCCCTTTTTGTTGTATTAGATGTCTACCGTGATTGTGATGTCAATGAAAAACCACAAAAATGGGACTGGACCTTGGGTGAAACACAATATTTTTGGCTTAAAAGTACTCTTCAAAACAGCAATGCAAAACATAAATTTGTTTTTGCACACCATACCCGTGGACAAGGAAGAGGTGGAATAAAAACAGCTTCCGATTTTGAATGGGGCGGGTATGATGCCGGCAATTACAAGTTTGATATTTACAGACCGGGATGGGGTTTGCCCATTCATCAGTTAATGGTTGCCAACGGTGTTGATATTTTCTTTCAGGGACATGATCACCTCTATGCAAAGGAAGAATTGGACGGGCTGATTTATCAGGAAGTGCCCATGCCAAGTGATTCAACCTATGAAATTGGTGTCCTGGCAAATGCTGATGCTTATACAGATATTACTTTACCCGGAACTGGCCACATAAGGGTCAATGTAGACGGTGATTGCGTAACCGTTGATTTCGTCAGGGCCTGGTTGCCAGCTGATACTCTTTCCGGTGAACATACAAATGGCGAAGTTGCCTATTCCTATACAACAGGAAAATGCACTAGTTCTTCTAGCAATCTCAGTAAAGAATCTGGTATTAAAGTATTCCCCAACCCTGCTGATCAGAAATTATTTGTAAAGTTTAACAACCCTTTGAGCCATGAAACAAAAATTGAGCTTATTAATTTGCAGGGACAAGTAATTTTATCCAGAACAGTGTCATCCGGGGCTGAGGAAAGCAGCCTGGCTACTGATCAATTACCTTCCGGAATATATATACTAAAAACTTACCAAGAGCTTCAATCAGATCAACAAAAAGTAGTTATTCGTTGATGCAATTAATTTTAGAAATCGGAATAAATTTTCAGTCAGCTTAAAAATAATTTATGAAAACCTTTTCGGTGAGTTTAATTACTTTTTTCCTTTTTTCTTATTCTTGCATATCCCAAAACGTCAGTCATTCTGAACTTTTAGGAAGACCATCTGATGATGAGATTACCCTGCAGTTGTTTTTTGATGAAGATGCCGAGGTCTGCGTCCAGTATGGTAAAACCACTAATAATTATAGTGATCAGACTGCTTTCGTTACTGTTGTTAAAAATGAACCAGCCAATATCGTAATAAAAAATTTGGAGAGCAATACGAAATACTTTTACAGAGTTTGCTATCGTAAACCGGGTGAATCATTATTTAAAATCAGATCTGAACACAGTTTTCATACACAACGCCCTCCCGGAGCAGCCTTTAAATTTATTATTCAGGCTGACCCTCATCTTGACGAACAAAGTGATACAGCAGTTTATAGTCTTTGTCTGAAAAACCAATTTGAAGACAATCCGGATTTCATGATTGACTTGGGCGATATATTAATGTCGGACAAATTAAAAAACAAGTCGGGAAAAATAACACATGATACCGTAATCTGGCGTGCAAATCTTATGAGAACATATTACGAAAAAATCTGCCACTCTGTCCCCCTGTTTATTGCTCTTGGCAATCATGAAGGTGAATCCGGATGGAATTTGAACAAAACTTCTGAAAACGTCGCTGTCTGGGGAACAATTGAACGCAAGAAGTATTTTCTGAATCCTGAACCAAACAATTTTTTTACAGGTGATGAAACAGAACATGAATTTATTGGGAAAAGAGCAAATTATTATTCCTGGCTATGGGGAGATGCGCTTTTCATAGTTCTTGATCCATATTGGTATACTTCACCTAAACCCGATTCACTCAATGGATGGCGCTGGACATTAGGGAAAACACAATATGACTGGTTAAGATCGACACTCGAAAGCAGTTCTGCAAAATTTAAATTTGTATTTGCACATCAACTAATAGGTGGTGACCCAAATGGCAGAGGTGGAGTCGAGTTTGCCAACCGGTATGAATGGGGCGGAGACAACCTTGACGGAACACCCGGGTTTGCAGATAAGAGGCCAGGTTGGTATAAACCCATCAAGGATATTTTAACTGAAAACAGGGTCAATATTTTCTTTCACGGGCACGACCACTTCTTTGGTAAACAGGAAAAAGATTGTATGATCTATCAGGAAACACCTCAACCCAGTCATCCGAATTTCCAAAATGTCAATTATGCTGATGATTACGGATATTTTGAAGGCCAGATACTTCCAAATTCAGGCCACATAAGAGTATCGGTTGATGAAAGCGGAGTTAAGGTTGAATATGTGAGGGTCTATTTACCAAAAAACGAAAATGCTACCCGTCACAATAAAGATGTTGCCGCAACCTATTTTATTGGTGCAACCAATTGTTACGACTCTGTATCAACCGGTATTCCCGTTCTTTGGAACAGCAATTATGCTGACGAACTTATTTATCCTAATCCGTTTGTAAGTGACACCAAAATTGAACTTTCATTATTAAAACAAGAGCATCTCTATCTATCCGTGCATGCAGAGAATGGACAATTAGTTCGCAAGCTAATAGATGGTAGCCTTGTGCCTGCTGGTAACTTTCAAATAATATGGGACGGAAAAGACGGTGCAGGTAATGCTTTATCCCCCGGAATATATTTTTATTCTATCAAAGGTGAAGGCAAAGAGTTGAGAACCGGCAAAATCATATTGGCCAGATAAAAGATGCCTTCTTGATTTAATTTTAACTATTCAAGGAAAATCAAATACCTGTTACGGATTCAATTCAGAGGGGGGTTCATTCTCACCGTTGTTACAATAGTCGATATTCAGTTAATAGAGAATGCTCCTGAACATTCGTGTATGCCTTCATTTCGATCAAACAGTAAAAAAAATTTCCGACCAACGAAGGAATACAAAAATTATATCGTCTATATAATTAATTACCAAAGGCAACATTTCTCTTCTGTCCCTTTTTGAAAACTAATTTTAAAAAATATTCAATTCAATTTCGAGAATTCTGAAATTGATCACAAGTATGTAAGCAATGCTTTAAGCTAAGATCATTGTTTA
>JAEUUM010000203.1 GCA_016787375.1 Saprospiraceae bacterium | reverse complement strand
CCTTTTTATTCCGGTATCGGTCAAGTATTTTATTGCATTTGTTGCTCTTCTTTGAGATAGAGCTTTATTGTATTGTGTAGAACCTCTGCTGTCAGTATGTGATGATAATTCAATTTGAATCTCAGGTATTTGATTCATAATTGAAACCAAACCATTCAAGTCTTTTTGGGCATCCGGTCTTATGGTAGCATCATTGAAATTGTAATAAATATTGGGTAATCTAATGACAGCACCTTCAACAAATCCTTTACCGGTGTAATTTCCATTTTCATCATAAAGTGGAGATCCATCTGGTCCAAAACCAAAACCTGGACCACCATTGGAAGTGCCGTTGAAAGCCATTACAATTGGTTCATCTCCATTTTCAGGGACCTTGATTTTCTTGGTTTCTTTAACACCATTTTTTTCGGTAGTTACTATATAGGTTTTACCTTTTTTCATATTGTATTCAAATTGCCCGGCTTTGTTTGCGATCAAATTGTCTACTTTGTCGCTTCCTTCCTCCTGAATTTGAACCTTTGCACCAGCCATTGGAGCATTTAATTTCTCATTGATTACCATTCCTTTAAATAAAGTCGTGTTGTCTCCTTTTTCCAAGAGAACAAGTGTCTCTTTGAGATTAGCTGACTCGGGTATCTGTACTTGTTTTGTTTGATAACCTGTTTTTTTGACTCGAATGATATATGTGCCATTGGCTACTTTGAACAAATGCTTGCCTTCGTTGTCAGTTGTAGCAGTTTGTCCATTGGCATCTACATCTACACTTAGAACTAGATCATTTGAACCTGCTGATTCAGTTTGGACCTGGATTAGTTTTCCCGATTCATCAACCATGGAAAAAACATTTGCCAAAGATAATTCATCAAGATTTAGTATTGATACAGACGCACCGTCAATAGATTCACCTGAAGTAATATCAGCGACATAAACTGTAAAAGACTGATTTCTTTTCAAACTACCTTTACCTTTCAGCAGATTACTCAGATTATCAATTGCACTAAAGCTATAAATATCGTCTTCTCCCTCTCCACCATTCCTGTTAGAAGTAAAATAACCATTTTTCCCTTCTTGATCTACAATCAATCCGAAATCATCATTGAGGGTATTAAACGGATAAGGCATAGCTAAAGATGGTTCCCAATTTTCACCGTTTTCACTTGAGTAGAACATATCCATTCCTCCTGCACCACCTCGACCATCAGATGCAAAATATAGTGTTCCATCAGGATGAATATATGGAAAAGCATCATTACCACCAGAGTTTACATTTGGACCAAGGTTGATTGGTTCACCCCAGGTTTCACCATTTTTATTTACAACCCAAATATCCATACCTCCCAAACCTCCTGGTCTGTCAGAGGCAAAGTACATTTTGTCACCATTAACAGAAATTGAAGGATGTACGCAATCGAAATCATCGCTGTTAATTGGTAGGTCTTGTATGTTTTTCCATTGTTCACCCACTCTGTCGGCAGAATAAATCCTCAAATGGGTAAAACCATCTTTTGACTTCTTCGCTTTTCCTTTATCAAGATTATTTCTTGTAAAATATACTTTTTCACCGGATCGGTCAAAAGTTAGCGGACCTTCGTGATATTTTGAGGTAAGTTCTTTTGAAAAAGGTACAGGGTTCATTAATTTGCCATCCGATGAACGTTTAGCCTCATAGATTGACATTGTAAATTTCTTAAGCCTGGTATCAGTGGCTTTTAGCGATTTTCCTGGATCTTGTGAAACAATATAAACAATTCCATCCTCATGAAAAGAGGGGCTGAATTCAAGACTTTTGGTATTGATACCGTTTTCATTTTGAATTACAACACCTTGAATTGAATCTTGCTTTTGTGCCCAAATTGAAGAACTAAAAGTGAGCAACAGTAAATAAATTATATGTATTTTTCTCATGAAGCTTTGTGCTATTTT
Source organism: Saprospiraceae bacterium (assembly GCA_016787375.1). Classification (GTDB taxonomy): domain Bacteria; phylum Bacteroidota; class Bacteroidia; order Chitinophagales; family Saprospiraceae; genus JAEUUM01. The sequence goes on along the minus strand of JAEUUM010000203.1, from coordinate 2,955 downwards.
GAATAATCGGTTTCTTAGAAGAAAAATCTTGGATTCTTAAGATTATTTTTATTATTTGTAAAATTAATTCTCAAAAGTCCCTCAATACTTCCGGATGCTACATTAGATATTTCTGAAAGTGAATAATCATAAGCTACGCCAATACCAATTTTTTTACTAAAAAGGTATTGGACGATTCCTTCTATTGCATCACCATATTTGTCCCCTCCGGTTCGATAGCCTGCACCTAAAGTCAATGCTTTACTGAAGATTAAATTTACGTTTACATCCATGTTAAATGGAGCGCCGTCAACATATTTTCCCAAAACATTTGTTTGCACATCAATGTTTTGAGCGGCGGGCAATGTAAGTCCAGTCATTAAATACACATGGGGTACCTCTTTTGCCGTTATGTTTGTTGTAGTGTTAACACCAATGGTGTTGCTGAAAAATCTTGGCGAAGAGATTCCGAAATAAAATTTGTTTACATTTAGATAAAGCCCCATTCCAAAATTTCCATAATACTTTGCCCCATCTACATTAATTAAACTTGGATCAGAAGGATCAGTGGTAACAATTGTTGGGTTATTAATATCAATGTTAAAATTTCTAATAGATCCTTGAATTCCAATTCTTAGGGATCGATTATTTCTATTTATCAAATCATATGAGTAGGCCATTGATGCGTCCCAAGTTTCAAACAATCCAATTTTGCTATGGAAAACTCCCAATCCAAAACCCACCCTCGATGAGAAGAGAGGTGTATTAAGTGTGACCAACTGTGATTGTGGAGCGCCTTCAAATCCTAACCATTGGTTTCTGTAAATAGCGGTAATAGACCCAATTTCATCTTCTCCTGCATATGCTGGGTTGAGTGACATTTTGTTCACAAAAAACTGAGTGTAATGTCTTTCTTGCTGCGCATAGGTTGCTGACAGTATGAGTTGACAAACCACCGTAATTATTCCAATTTTTATATATTTTGTCATCATGACCTTGTTCATTATTGGGTTAGCGTAAAATGGTTATGTATCCGTATTTAGGGTTTTTATCATCCCTGGATTCAAAGAAAATAAAGTAGTAAGTTCCATCCGGTAAACTCTTACCATCTATTTTTTCTAAAGTTCCTCGCCAGTTATTTTGATAAGGAGATGCCTCATATACCTGATCACCCCATTCGTTGTAGATAATGATTCGATTATTGTTATATTTCCCTGTATCGATACACTTGATATACAGATAATCATTCAGGTCATCCCCATTTGGTGAAATGAATGTTGGAACAAAGCAATTTCTATCATCAACAACATCAATTCTTATGGTTGCACTATCACAAACTGCCGGGCAATCTGTTAGGCATATTTTATAGCCTATCGTAGCTAAACCAAAATATTCTTTATCAGGATAATAATTAAGTGTATTATCTTGATTTAGAAGGATAGTTCCTGAGGATACCGAACCAATTTGTAATAAAATACCAGAATTCGCTTGGTCATTATTTAGGAATGCAATGTTATTCAATGTGTCTGAATTACCAATATTTCCAGCGTCATCATTTGCATCAGGAGGTGGTATGATTGAAATATCCAATGTGTCGCTGTAAGTTTTGTTGTTACAATTTCCAAGTATTACATTTATAATATACTTACCAGCCGCACTTAAAGAATTTACAGGCACTTTTACGGATTCACCAGAGGAAACGAATGAGTTGGGCCCAGTCCAATTGTATTGTGTTGCTCCAGATACAGGTGGTGAAGCCAATAATACGGAGTCACCCAAACACGCTGTGGTGATTTCTGGGAATGCATTATAAATATAAGGTAGAACTGTTATCTTGAAACTACAAGATGAGCTATTTAAAGATGGATCTGTCGCAGTATAAACCATGTCGTAAATTCCTGCAGGAAAAGCCTCTCCATTTTTAGGACTAGTAGGGGAAGATTGAACTGCTGGCAGGTTGGGGACACAATTGTCATTTGCAATTATTTGATTAAAAAACAGATTCAAATCATTACAATTATCCGGCACCACATCAGCAATAAAATTTGAAGGGTCCGTTATGATATCCCCATTACCATCAATTACTATATCCTGCGGACAAGCTATAACTGGTGCTTGAGTTTCTGTTACAGTAACCGTAAATGAACAAGTTGCTGTGTTCTCCGAATCATCTTTGGCCGTGAAAACAACTGTGGTTACTCCTACAGGTAAAAATCCGGGAGTTAAATTGGAAGTAATTTCAACATCTTGGTCGCAGTTGTCTGTGGCTTGTGGATTTGCCCAAAAAGCAAAATTACCACATGAATTCTGTAAAGATTGAATTGTTATGTCATCAGGACAATTCAATAAACTTGGTTTAATTAATTCACGTATAAAAATTTCAAAACTACAAGTATCAACATTTCCAAAATCATCAATGGCAAGATATGTGACAATTGTAGACCCTGCAGGGAAGAAATCCCCCGATTGGTGGCTACCCACTACAAATAAATTTTTAGTACAATTGTCCGTAAATACCGGGCCTGTCCAGGTTACAACCGCCCCACAAGTAGAATCCAGTAATTCTATCATTTGATCGGCAGGACACAATCCATGTTCAGGTTTTATGTTATCTATAATGCTTATATTGAAAGCGCAACCAGGAACATTTGGTGCAGAGTATATTACCGTGTATGATCCGACACTCAAAAATTCATTTGGTGTATACGTTGAGGTCAAGCCAATACTGTCTCCGCAACTGCCAATTACATAAGGTATTGTCCAGTTTGGATAGTTTCCACACGTATCTTTTAATGAACCTAATGTTATATCACCCGGACAATCAACCACAAATGGTTGCTGACCTTTTACAGTTACATTGAAAAAACAGGTGTCTAAAACAATTGAATTTGCCGCTGAAATATAAACCACGTGTGTTGTACCAACAGGGAAAAATTATCCGGGACCAAAATTTGAATAAACAACTAAAGAGTCACC
>JAEUUM010000070.1 GCA_016787375.1 Saprospiraceae bacterium | reverse complement strand
TTCTGTTTATGAAAGCTTTTGTTTTTCCCGGTCAAGCCTCTCAGTTTGCCGGTATGGGAAAGGACATGTATGAAAACAATGAATCAGCCAGGTTGTTGTTCAATCAGGCGGACGATATTCTTGGTTATAAAATCTCGAAAGTAATGTTCGAGGGCTCTGATGAAGAACTAAAAGAAACAAGAATTACTCAACCCTCTGTTTTTTTACACTCTGTTATCAAAGCAATGATCAATCCCGATATAAATCCGGACATGGTTGCTGGGCATTCATTGGGTGAATTTTCTGCTCTTGTTGTAAATGGCTGCCTTGATTTTGCGAGTGGGCTCCTACTGGTCAAGGAAAGAGCAGAAGCCATGCAACAAGCATGCGAACTTGAAGAGAGCACCATGGCAGCAATTTTGGGTTTAGATGACAAAAAAGTTGAAGACATTTGTAGCAGCATTGATGCAGTAGTAATTCCAGCCAACTACAACTGTCCCGGTCAATTGGTAATCTCCGGTAGTTTGAGCGGGGTAGAGGCTGCAATGGCTGCTTGTGTTGAAGCAGGTGCCAAAAGAGCCATAAGGTTGTCAGTTGGGGGAGCTTTTCACTCACCATTTATGCAACCGGCACAAGATAGGCTGATGAATGCAATCGAAAATACTGTTTTTTCAAAACCCTTCTGTCCCGTATATCAAAATGTTAATGCATCACCATCTGTTGATCCTTCCACCATCAAAAAAAATCTTCTAATACAATTAACTGCTCCTGTTTTATGGACACAGACCATTCAAAATATGATAAGTGATGGATGTACACAATTCATTGAGGTTGGTGGTTCAGGTTCGGTTCTGCGCGGAATGATTAGACAAATCGATAGAAGTATTTTATCAGAGACATTATAAATTAATAAGAATTGGCACATACTAAAAAAGTCAATCAAGGTTCTTTATTGCTTGCAGAGCCTTTCATGCTTGATGTCTATTTTCGGAGGGCTGCCATATTAATCTGTGATAAACATGAAGAGGGTACGCTTGGTTTTATTTTAAACAAACCTCTTGATGTCAAAATTCAAGACATTCTCGGCGATTTTCCTGAATTTGACTCCGTAGCATATTATGGCGGTCCTGTTCAAACAGATTCGGTTCATTTTTTACACAGTGCCGGAGATTTAATTGATGATAGTCAATATGTTAGCCCTGGTGTATATTGGGGTGGAGATTTTGAAAAAGTCAAAGCCCTCATCAAAAATGGTCTGTTAACACCCAATCAAATTCGCTTTTATGTAGGGTATACCGGTTGGTCAAAAGATCAATTAGATGAGGAGCTAACAGAAAATACATGGATAGTAGACGAAATGGATCCGAATTACCTATTTGTGTTTAAGCCTGAAAAACTTTGGCAGGTAATACTTGAAAATAAAGGGAACACTCATTCCATTATTGGTCAAATGAGTGATTTTCTGAACCTTAATTAAGGGTGTGACTCAGTCCCTTCATCCATAATGTTTTGAGGACTGGTCTTTTTTACCACATTTAGTTTTCTAACGACTTCATCTCTTATTTTGAAAAACTCCGGTAGGTCTGACTTGTTCATTACAGGGTTTTCTCCTGTCTTTTCTCTAAGATGGTTACACTGCACCCCATTTTTCCAAAAACGGAAACAAACATGCGGACCAGTCGCTAAACCCGTAGAACCAACGTAACCAATTGTTTGACCTTGTGTTACCCTGACGCCTTTTCTAATTCCTTTTGCAATTCGAGACATATGGAGGTACTGGGTAGTGTAAGTGGCGTCATGCTTCACCTTGACATAATTCCCATTAAACGGATTTCTTGAAGCTTCGATAATAACGCCGTTTCCAACCGTCATAATAGGGGTCCCGGCAGCAGCTGCGTAGTCAGTGCCAAAATGTGGTCTGTTGTACTTCAATACTGGATGGAATCTTTTTAAGCTAAAGCCGGAAGATATTCTACTAAATTTAACAGGAGCTTTCAGGAAAAACCTTTTCATTGGTCTGCCCTCTAGGTCATAATATCCTTCCTTATCACCTTTTTTGTAGTAAATGGCATAATAGTCTTTACCATTTTGTTCAAAGTAGGCTCCGTACATTTTACCTACTCCAACTGACTTGCCATCAATTGCATGGTCTTCGTAGAGTACTTTAAAGTTGTCATTTTTTTGAACATGATAAAAGTCAACTGTGTATGCGAGAGCATCCTCCATTTTATCTATAAGGTCGTAACTCAAACCATTTTCTGTCATACTTTCAGATAATGTTGTGGATACAATTCCTTTTGATATTTTTAAATTTGTTTGAATATTTTTCTTTACATAGCTTGCACTTAGTGTATCTCTGAAATCTAATTTGAGGTAACCATACTGATCAGGCTCATAAATAAAATAGTATGGTGTTTCTGTGAGTTTTTTGCACATTACGCTGTATGACTTGCCCGCACGTAATTTGGTTAAATCAAAAACTTTTCCTGCCTTGAGTATAATATTGTTGATTTGATCCTCTGTCAACTCATATGATTTCAAAATATCAACCATGAATTGATCAGGTTTTATTATCGCACTTCTAACCTCCATGGTATCCAAAAGCAAGTCATATTTTACGTTAGGCATATCTAATGGAAAAGCATTAAGCTCACTCAAAGATGCCTTCAGGTTAAAATCTGTAGCACTATCTTTAATCGAAAAATTAACTGCATACATTAATATGCCTGAAACAAGTGTTATAGATATTGGAGCAGGAATTTGCTTTATTTTGCTGAAAAGCCTGATTACTGAAATTGGTAACTTCACCCTCTTGTATTTTGTTCTCTATTTGGTTTTCTCAATTAAACGCAAGACAAAAATATTATTTCATTTTATTAAAACAAAACCTAATTAAATATTAATTTCAGAAATAACATTTACAAATCTTTAATATGTCTTGAAAAGCTTTTGTTTTCGGGCATTTTTCGTGCCAAAATCATTTGGATGTTTAGAATAAAAAATGAGTTTGTCAAATATTTTTAACTTTACCATGTTAAAATTTCAAGAAAATGGTGTCACCAGTCACAACTTTTAACTGTAGGGGGAAATTATTGGTTTTTGATAATCCCATAGTAATGGGAATTTTGAATACAAATCATGATTCATTTTATGAAAATAGTAGAGTTAATGATTTAGCTAAGGCAATCGACAGAGTAGGTGAAATGATTGAAAATGGAGCTAAAATCATCGATATTGGAGGGGTTTCGACTAGGCCGGGTGCTCAAATGGTTTCTGAATCTGAAGAATTAGATAGGTTATTGCCATACATAGTTGAGATAAAAAGTAAATACAAAGATGTCTTTTTATCAGTGGATACATTCCGAGCAATTGTAGCTAAGGAAGCATTTCAGGCAGGAATTCACATAATAAATGATATTTCGGGCGGACAGTTTGACGAAAAAATGTTTAAAGTGTTAGCTGAGTTAAAATTGCCTTATGTGTTGATGCACAATAACGAAAGTTTTGAAAATATGCATTTAAAAGCCGGGTTAACAGATCCGGTTACATCCGTATTTGATTATTTTACTAAAAAAATTAAACTCCTAAATGAAAATGGGGTTTATGATATTTTTCTCGATCCAGGTTTCGGTTTTGGAAAAACAATGACAGAAAATTACTCCCTACTCAAAAACATTGAATTCTTCAGCATCTTGAATTTGCCGATACTAATAGGAATAAGCAGGAAGTCAATGATTTATAAAAAATTAAACATCAGCATTGAGGAGTCATTAAATGCTACATCAACGTTACATATGTTTGCTTTGATGCAGGGAGCAAAAGTGCTGAGGGTTCATGATGTGAAAGAGGCAGTTCAGACTGTGGAGCTATACAATTATCTTCAAGTTGTTGATAACGAATATGAAAGACCAGATTAAGTTTTTGTTCATCATTCTCCAGTTGAAATTATCATTTTAATTATTTAAAAATTAGTTAATTTGAATACTAAAAAAAGTTATAATTACGATATTATGTACATTGGTATTGTTTATTAAAATGAATGAATAGAATTAATTTAAAAAAGTACTTGTTTCGTCCTTATCATCCTGGTGGGATCTTGCAAAAGATTTTGCTTTGGTTGTTCAGGGCAATAATTGTCATATTGTTTTTGAACTTCCTGTTGTTTTTAGTTCTGCAAATTCCTGCAGTTCAGAACAGAGCCACAAATTACATCAAAGATTATTTGCAAGGAAAATCCGGTACAAAAGTCGAATTAAAAGGTTTACAATTTAATTTTTTTAATAACATCGAGTTACAGGATTTTTCAATAAATGATCTTCATGGCAACGCATTAATTTTTACTAAAATTCTTCAGGTTGATTTTAGTTTAAATCCCTATAATCTCTATAGAAGTAAAATTATTATTGATCAAGTTGTTTTAAAAAAAGCGGGAATTAATCTACGGAAATATACAGGTGAGACTGAGCAAAATATTGACATGCTGCTGGCTAAAATGTTCCCTCGGACAAATGATAAACCTAAGAAAGAGAGTAAAATTATTCTAAGAATCAAGAGCATAGAACTCGCAAACGTAGAGTTTACTGATTTCAATGAAAATAATGGAAGTTACCTAAGCATCAGTACCCAAAGTGGTGAAGCATCTGTTAAAAACATTGATTTTGGCAAAAAGGAATACATTTTTTCCAAAGCATTTTTTGAGTCGCCTGTAGTGAAAGTTCAACACAGAAAACCTGCGGTAAGTGCTTCAATAAATTCGAAGCCGGGTAAAGCTCATAACAATTCTCCGAGTAAACCTTTAAAATTGGTTTTTCAGGAATTCGAAATTAGTAAGGGGACACTTATGGTAGATAATTTTCAAAAACCATTGGACATCAACATTGATATTGAAGATATTGATTGGGCTCATTTTAAAATAAGTGAGGTTGATGCGACAGGAAAGAACCTGACGATCCATAATAACACATACAGCGCATCACCAATTAAACTTTCATTAATGGAATCTAAAGGATTTGAAATAAAAGAAATGAAAGCTTCTTTTGCCGGCATAAGTAATGAGCAAATACGTATTTCAGATTTACTTCTAAAAACTCAAGGAAGTATATTAAAAGATTCAATTATTTTAAATTATGAAAGTTTAGACGCATTGAGCAGTGATTTTAACAACAATGTTGCTCTTAATATAGGTTTGAACAAATCTCTGGTCGCCGTAAAAGATATTGCGCATTTTGCACCCCAACTTAAAAAAGATGCATTTTTTAAAAATAATTTTGATGAAATTTTAACTGTATCTGGTCAAATTAAAGGAAGGATCAATAGCCTCAAAGCAAAAAAACTTGAGGTGGAAATTCCAGGCAAACTTTATCTTGATACCGAATTCAAATCAAATGATATTTCTGATAGCGATAATGCGATAATTAATTTGGCCATTCATGAATTGAAGACGAATGTCAAATTTTTAGAAAAAGCAATTCCTGGCCTTGTTTTGCCACCAAATTTTTCAAAATTGGGTGATCTGAGCTTTAAAGGAAAATTTGATGGATTCTTTACCGACTTTGTTACCTACGGGACAGTAAATACCAATTTGGGAGACCTTGACCTCGATGTTCGTATGAACTTGCAAAACGGAAAAGAAAAAGCAAGCTATTCCGGAGGGATTAAAATGTTTGGTTTTGATTTAGGTGCTTGGACTGATAATAAGAAATTTGGTAAATTGTCATCAAACTTTCAAGTGCGAAATGGAATTGGATTTACAGCGGAGAAAGCTGAAGCAGATCTTGGAGGAGAGGTTTTAAGTATTAATTACAACGGTTATACATACAAGAATATAATCTTGAACGGCGTTTTTAAAAAGAATATTATAGACGGCACAGTAAGTGGTTCAGATCCAAATGCAGATTTCTATTTTAAGGGACGGGTTGATTTTGCGAATGAAACCCCCACCTATAACTTTTTATCTGATATCAAAAATATCGACCTTTTTAAGTTGAATTTGACTTCAAAACCTCTAAATGTGTCGGGCAATTTGGATATAAACCTTCAGACGAAGAATTTTAAAACACTAATCGGAACTTCTCAAATACGAAAGCTGAAATTTTCTAATAATGAGAAAGTCTTATTTTTTATTGATTCAATTTCGCTTAGAGCACAACAAAATGGAAATAATAAAATCATTAAGCTGAGGTCGGATATTGCTGATATTGATTTGGCTGGTGATTTCGAGATTGACAATCTCCATAAAGTTTTTTTGAGCAACCTTGAGAACTTATTTCCAAGATATTACTCAGATCTGAAGTTACCTGCGGTTGAATTGAATTTTACTAAAACTCAGTGTAATTATTCAGTTGACATAAAAACTCCCGCACCATTGCTTTCTTTGATGAACAATCCATTCCAAACGGAAGGTTCAATCACACTTAAAGGTAATTTTGATAATAAATCAAATGAATGGAGATTTGAATTAGGCTCGAGTTTGTTAAAACTAAAGGAATATTCATTCAAAGATATAGCAATAAAATATGATCAATTTGATGAAGATGCTATTTTATCGGGTGTGATTGGCAACTCTAAAGTCTTTGAAAAAAACTTACCACCTGTAAGGTTTAGTTTTTTAGTAAATACTGACAGTATTCGATTTGATATAAAAGGATTGGAGTTGTATAATTCAGATTTGAGTATGAACGGTATTTTGTCACCATCTCCTGTAGGTTATAAAGTGCATTTTAAAAACGACGTGTTTAAGATATTAGGAGAAGAGTGGGAGATGAATCCGGACAACCTTTTATATTTTGAAAAGGATAGAGTTTCGGCCGCTTTTTTTAGCCTTACCCACGAGACTAGAAAGATTTTGCTTAATAATACAGAAAATAATGGACTTGAGTTTGCAA
>JAEUUM010000064.1 GCA_016787375.1 Saprospiraceae bacterium | reverse complement strand
ACCTACTACTTATCAGAGTTGGTCAAAACAAAGAAAAATGTATTTGTTAGAGCTCATAACATAGAATGGCAATACTACAAAAGTTTGGCACTTTCAGAAAAATCTTTTCTTAAAAAACTTTTTTTCAAAATTGAATCATTTAAGCTTCAGCATTACGAAAACAGGAATTTGAGGTATGCTAACAAAGTATTCTGCTTTACCGAAAATGATGGTGCTTGGTTCAAAAGCCATGGTATCGATGCTCAGGTTGTAAATCCTGTTCTTTCTAACCTTAAAGTCAACACAGTTGCAGGAATGGGAAAAGCGATACTTATTCATGGCAATTTGAGTGTGAATGATATGGTGAACTCAATAAAATTGATTCTTGAGCAATTTCAGGATGATTCAAAATTCCAATTTATAATCGCGGGCAAAAATCCATCCAGGGAACTTCACAATTTTCTTGCTCATTACAGCAATGTTAAACTGGTTGAAAATCCGAATTCAGAGGAATTGAAATCTTTAATTTTGGACGCTCAAATAAATTTGTGCTATTCTGAAATACGGGAAGGTTTTAAGATGCGCCTGTTACCTCTGTTAGAATACGGACGATATATCTTATGCAATCATAACTTTTGTAGTGATCAATCTTTGTTACCACTTTTATTGTTAGAAGACGATTTGAAAAAGTGGCCGAAAATTGCAGTAAAACACCTAAATGAAAATTTCACTAGCAAAGAAATTCAGCAAAGACAAGAATTATTGGACAATATCAGCCTTAGGAACGGGCTTGATTCAATGATAATGTCGATATTTGATTCTCTTTAAAACTTTCGACCACATATATTGTTAACAGCACATGGATACAAATATTGATATACTCCTTTCAGGTACATATTCTGATCAATCAATTGAGCGAAGATTAGTCGAAAAAGTGAAAGCCAACCAAAGAATCACACCCGAAGAGGGTTTATGGTTGTATGAAAATGCTGAACTTTCTTTCGTCTCGATGCTTGCTGACTTTGTAAGAAAAAGAAAAAATGGATTGAACACATTTTTTAATCGTAATTTTCATATTGAGCCAACCAACCTTTGTGTCTATAGTTGTTCTTTTTGTTCATACTCACGCCTGATAAAACAAAGGCATGAAGGTTGGGAGTATACCCATGATGATATGATGGAAATGGTCAAAAAATATGATGATCAGCCTGTTACGGAAGTCCATATTGTTGGTGGAGTTTTGCCACAATACGATCTGGCTTTCTATACTAAATTATTTAAAGAAATCAAAAAGCACCGGCCGGAATTGCACATCAAAGCCCTCACACCAGTTGAATATCATTATATTTTCAAGAAAGCAAAAGTAAGTTACAAAGAAGGGTTGGAGCAAATAATCGCATCCGGTGTAGAATCAATGCCAGGTGGAGGTGCTGAAATATTTGATGAAGAAATAAGAGATAAAATTGCGGGCGGTAAATGCAGTACAGCTCAATGGTTAGAAATGCATGAAATATGGCATGGTCTGGGGAAGAAATCCAATGCTACAATGCTTTATGGCCACATTGAAACTTATGCACATCGAATTGACCACCTTGATAGATTGCGCAGTCTTCAAGATAAAACCGGTGGTTTTCAAACATTTATACCACTTAAATTCAGAAATAAAGACAATGAGATGTCTTATTTGCCTGAATGTTCAGTTATTGAGGACCTTAAAAACTATGCTATCAGTCGTATTTATCTTGATAATTTTGATCATATCAAAGCATATTGGCCAATGATCGGAAGGACAGTAGCACAACTTTCATTAAACTGTGGCGTGGATGATTTGGATGGCACCATTGATGATACCACCAAGATATACAGCATGGCAGGTTCTGAGGAGCAAAATCCTGCCATGAGTACCAAAGACCTGGTAATGCTGATTAGAGAAACAGGTTTTAAACCACTCGAAAGAGATACTTTGTACAATATTATGAATGATTTTTCTGAAACGGTATTTGAAGAAGACGAATTTAAAGGCTATTTGTCATTACCGGTGGTAAACAACAATTAAATCTGTTTTGGAGAAAGACATTTATATCATCAGGCATGGTGAAACCGACTTAAACAAAATGCGAATTGTTCAAGGGAGTGGCATTGACAGTAGCTTAAATGAAAAAGGTTTTGCACAATCCCTTGCATTTTATGAGCTTTATAAAAATACTGGCTTTGATTTTGTTTTCACATCTTCCTTAAAAAGAACCGTTCAAACAGTTCACAATTTTATTTTGGACGGCATTCCTTATAAGTCCTCAGCAGATATTAATGAAATTTCTTGGGGTACTCACGAAGGTAAAGCACCTGACCCGATTTTAATCCAAGCCTACAATGAAGTGGTAGCCAAATGGATGGAAAAAGACTATAATGCAAGCTT
>JAEUUM010000049.1 GCA_016787375.1 Saprospiraceae bacterium | reverse complement strand
GGTTGAGAAGCTTTAGGATTTCTGTTTTGTTTTCCACTATATTTCCAAATAAAGTGCGAAAATGACAAAAATATTTGACTTATACAAAATTTTATTTTGCTAAATGTGGCAAATCAGCTAAATGAGGCTTAACTTTGCCATTCATTTTATAATATTAAGCAATTAAACCATATATGAAAGGAAATAGAACTTTTACCATGATCAAGCCGGATGCTGTAAAAGCCGGGCACATTGGTGCAATTTTAGCAAAAATAAATGAAGCTGGCTTCAAGATTGTTGCAATGAAATACACCAAACTTTCAGCTGAAAAAGCTGGAGAATTTTATGCTGTACACAGCGCAAGACCATTCTATGGTGAATTGGTTGAATTTATGTCATCAGGACCAATTGTAGCTGCAATTTTAGAAAAAGATAATGCCGTCGAAGATTTTAGAGATTTGATAGGTGCTACTAATCCTGCTGATGCTAAGCCTGGTACCATTCGTGCAATGTTTGCAAAAAATATTGGCGAGAATGCCATACATGGTTCAGATTCAGATGAAAATGCTACAATTGAGGGCACTTTTCATTTCTCTGGTACCGAAATTTTTGCATAAAACAAATCAAAAATTCAAGAATAAGGCTAAGCAGACTCTGTTTAGCCTTATTTTATAATGTGACCAAGGTTACCCCACTTCCGCCGAATTCATCATCAGGATGATATACTTTGGATACGTCTTTATATTCTTTAAGTTTTGACCAAACTGCTTTCTTGAGAATACCGTCCCCTTTGCCATGCAATATTTTAAGCATATGAACATTGTGAATCAATGCATTATCTAGAAAGCCTTCAAGTGTTTTAAGAGCTTCTTCTTTCCTCATGCCTCTCAAATCTATTTTAGATTCCACTTCTTGGTCAGACCTAAATTGTGTTTTTATTCCTGGTTGTCGGTTTATTTCGATGGGTTCATTAGCGCTTATTAAATCCTTTAATTTTACCGTGAGTGTCATGCCTCCCATTTCTACAATTGCTTTTTCTTTTTCAAAAGATAGAAGTTTACCTATGGCGCCGCCTGTTTTGACCCTGACAAAATCACCCGATTCAATTTTTTTTCTTTTATCTGAATCCGGAATCTCCTTAACAACATCTTGTTCGAGTATCAATATGTCTTGTTCGAGTTCCTTTTTACTGGATTTTAGTTCTGCTGCCAGCGCCTCGGCATGTTTAACATTTTTCTGCTCTCTTATTTCTCGGAGAACTTTTTCGATATTTTTGGTCTCCTGAGCTAGTTTTTGAAGATTGTTCTCTTTTTGCTCAAGTTTAAATTTTTTCTTTCTGTATTCAAGATCCTTTTGGAGGTCGTTGTAGTTTTTAATTAATTTGTCAAGAAATACCTCTCTGTCTTTAATTTCATTAACTTTATCCTGCAACATTTTTAGTTCATTTTGGAGATCAGCAAGGATTTCGTCTACTGCTTTTTCATTTTTGCCTGTTTTGTGTCGGGCATAGTCTAAGAGTTCTTTTGAAAACCCAGTTTTTTGGGCAATTTCGAAGGCATATGAGCTACCGGGTCTCCCAACCATTAATTCAAATGAAGGTTTAAGTTGCTCTTTGTCAAAGTGCATACTTGCGTTGATGATACCTTTAGTTTTAAAGGCAAAAATTTTCAAATTGCTGTAGTGAGTGGTAATTACTCCAAAAGCATGTTTTTTGTGAATTTCCCGCAAGGCTGCTTCTGCAATAGCCCCACCAATTTGTGGATCTGTACCAGAACCAAATTCGTCAATAATTGCAAGTGATTCATCATTGGCAATTTCTAAAAAATCTTTGATATACCTCAACCTGCTGCTGTAAGTTGATAAATCATCTTCAATACTTTGTTGGTCGCCTATATCGGTGAAAATATTTGTAAAAACACCAAATTCTGAGTCTTTCTCTACCGGTACCAACATACCGGATTGTACCATTACTTGCAATAATCCAACCGCTTTTAATGTTATTGACTTTCCTCCGGCATTAGGGCCACTGATGATGATTATGCGATTGTTATTTTCAAGGGTGAGTGTAAAAGGTATGGTTTGTTTTTGCAATTCATTGTTTTTCAACAACAACAGAGGATGATATCCGGTTTTGATGTTGAAATGAGGTTTATTTAGTAATTTAGGTTTATTGCCTTTGTATTTTAAGGCAAAACGTGCTTTTGATTGAATTACATCAAAATCAATTACAAGCTCAAGGTATTGCTTTAGTAACCCAATTTTAGTGGAAAGATACGAGCAAAGTGACATAAGAATCTTGTATATCTCCCTTCTTTCCTCTTGTTCAAGATCAAAAATATCATTGTTTATGTCAATCATTTCCTCTGGTTCGACATATGCTGTTCTTCCAGTTGCCGATTCATCGTGAATGATACCTCTGATTTTTCTTTTATGTTCTGACAAGACACAAAGAACTTTTCTACCATTTCGTATACTTTCAGCAGAGTCAGCCAAGTATTCCTTTGACTTATAATTGTTTAATAAAAACCTGAATTGTTTATCTAACACTGCTTGCTTGGTTGAGAGTTTTTTTCTGATCAGCACCAAGTTTTCTGATGCATCTGATCTGATTTGGCCGTCGGGTGTGAATATTTTATTAAAATGTTGCACAATCGTTTCATCTCTTTGCAC
>JAEUUM010000034.1 GCA_016787375.1 Saprospiraceae bacterium | reverse complement strand
CTTTTTAAAAATTTCAGATCCATCTTGATTATTAACACCTCTGTATTCCATCAAACCAGGATTTCCACTACAAGCGGCATCCACACTTATAGATGGCAATAAAATTTTGGCTGAACCTTTTATTGTTTTTTTAGATTTTGTATTGGTTGCCGTTCCAGAGAAACCTGCTTTAAAGGCATTTTCCGCTTCCATTTGAGTTGGGTAACTCTTGTATTTTGAAGCATTAACCCCAACCACTTGCTTTTTACAATCTTCCCAATTATCGTAAACACCGGGCTTTATGCCTGACCAAACCACATAGTATTTTTTCTTGGTTGCCATATCGATGCGAAGATATACAATTGAGATTGAACTCAAAATGGGTTTGATCGTATTTTATGTAATGATGAGTACAATTATGGATTATTAATTTGATTCACATTTTTATTAAAGATAATTTTGCACTTCAAATTTTATAAATGATTATAGATACCCATTCTCATATTTATTTACCTGACTTTTCTGAGGACCGTGATGAAATGATCCAGCGTGCCCTCGATACGGGAATCAGTAAAATCTATATGCCTAACATCGACAGTTCGAGTATCAATATGCTCTACCAAACAGAAAAAGACTATCCGGATATTTGTATTGGTATGATGGGCTTACATCCTTGTTCTGTTAAAGAAGATTTCGAAAATGAATTGAAGATTATTGAAATTGAGCTTTTTAAAAGAGCATTTTCGGCGGTAGGTGAAATCGGGTTAGATTATTATTGGGATAAAACTTTTATTGAACAACAAAAACACGCATTTATCCTTCAAATGAAATGGGCCAAACAACTGGACATTCCAATTGTCATTCATAGCAGAGAAAGTACAGTAGATGTAATAGAACTGATAAAACAAGAGAAATCTTCAAACCTTCGCGGTATTTTTCATTGTTTCGGCGGAACAGTCGAGGAAGCCAATCAAATAATCGAGCAGGGTTTTTTATTGGGTATTGGTGGTGTTTTAACTTATAAAAAATCTGGATTGGACGCAACTTTAAAGCATATTGACATCAATCACCTGGTACTCGAAACAGACGCTCCATATCTTACGCCTGTTCCATTTAGAGGAAAACGTAATGAACCTGCCTATATAATACATGTTGCAACAAAACTTGCCGAAATTAAGAATATATCTTTAGACAAAATTTTTGAAATCACTTCCCAAAACGCTGCACAATTATTTAGGTAACTGCTTTTTTTTAAAAATTAAAGAGCCCGGCTACATCGAGTACTTGAGTAAATCCGGGCTCTTTAATTTTAAATTTATGGTTTATCTAACAAAAATCATCTTTTTGGTAATAACTGTTTCTTGACATTTTAGTCTAAAATGATACATTCCAGGAGCTGGCAATGATGCGGCATCAAGTGAGACTTTGTTCATCCCCTTTTCAAAAACCTTTTCAAATTTTTTAATTTCAACACCTTGATTATTCAAAATAGTCAAAGTGGCAAAAGATTTTTCAGGTAAAACAAATCGGATAACAGATGAATTCTCGAATGGATTTGGTTCATTTTGGAATAACAAAATATCATTTGATAATTTTTCGTTCCTTTCACCTTCAAACACCAGTTCAACATCAAAGATCTCATCTTCATGATTATATGCTTGTGCAGGAGTTAAAATTGAGCAAACATTGATGTCATCTTTTAGAGAACCAGTTTTCTTTGCTTTGAAAATAATTTCAAAGAACTTGCCACCTGGTATT
>JAEUUM010000029.1 GCA_016787375.1 Saprospiraceae bacterium | reverse complement strand
AATTATAAGCTTCTTTTGGGTAAAAACTCATGCACATGACCCTTCTGCCATCGATGGTTTCAGGCATGGCATCCCAAATAAATTTACGTGATGAACCCCAAGCAAAATCACGAACATTGGTGGCTTTAAACATCCATGTTTTCGTTTTTGTTTCCTTCTTTTTTTCTGCTTCTGTCGCTTCTTCGAGGGTAGCTATTTCTACTACATCTTTGCTGTAAAGAGTATTCATCCATCTATTAAACCGTTCCGGACTAAGAACTTCTTTGTAGTTCAGACACTCTCCTGTAGCAGCTACTACATGATCAGCCGGTACAGTCATTCGTACCATAAAATCACCAAATGTAAGGGCAAATTCTGCAGCTCCAGTAAATTGTTTATGTTGCCAACCCTGGAAATCTGAATAGACGCACATTCTCGGATACCATTGTGAAATCGTAAAAACATGATTACCATCTCCCGGAAAATACTCCAGTCCACCACGTCCACCTATTGTCATTCGATCCGGGATTTTATAATGCCATTTTACTTTAAACTTTACCGATTTACCCGGCAAAAGTGAAACCGGCAAATCAATGCGCATCATGGTCTGATTAATGGTATAGCTTAATTTTACTCCCAGATTATCAGATACTTCATCGATTTTCACACCATGACCTGCAAGCTTACTTCTGCGGTCTAACCCATCTACTGAACCGGTAGTATAAGGTGGGTTGATTCTGCTTTCATCAAAATTGTTGTTGTCAGAGTTCGGATCATGCTCATTTTCATCCAGTTGTAACCATAAATACTGCAAAGGTTCCGGAGAATTATTGTGATAAGTGATCCATTCCGAACCAATCAATTGCAGATTTTGTTCGTCGAGGGTAGCTTCAATATCATAGTCCGCCTTCATTTGCCAGTACTTTGAACCAGGCGCTCCCGAAGCAGTTCTGAATCCATTTGGATCAGGTAAAATAATGCCCAATTGTTCAAATTTATTACCATGGTTTGATTTGGCGTTGTTTTGAAGATTTTGTGCTTGACTGAGGCAAATACCCAGCAAGATCAATGCTGTTATGAATGGAAATTTTATTTGTTTCATGTAAAAATTAAATTCTTTCAAAAATTAAATAAACAGAGATTAATAACACCAACGTTGAGGCCAAATATTGCCATGATCTTAGTGAAATCCTTAAAAAACGCACCAAAAGTAAGGCAATTACGAATAAAATCCCAACAATTAACAATTGACCGGCCTCTATGCCCAGGTTAAATGCCAGCAATGGTCCGGTAATTGATTGTTCTCTGCCAAGCATCGCTTTCAACAAATAGGAAAATCCCATTCCGTGCACTAGTCCGAAAAGCAGTGCAAAATAATAATTGGATTTACGAAAAGGAACACCCATTTTCAAACAAAACAGGTTATTGGCAGCTGTTAGAAAAATTGTTATTGGAATCAATACTTCAATGATGCTTTGCTTGATGGCGATAATGTTCAACACACTCAGTGCCAGGGTTAGAGAATGCCCAACGGTAAATGCAGTAATCTGAATCAAAAGATGCTTCCAGTCATCGGGTTTAAACATAACAGCCAGGGCTACCAGAAATGCGATGTGGTCATATCCTTTCATATCAAGAATATGTTCAAAGCCGGTTAAAAACCAAAGTTGAAAATCACCCATCAATTGAATATCTTTGTAGAATCATAAATTTACATATCCTTAAAGAATTGAAAGATATTTTTCTACTTATACTCCTAAAATTCAGACTAATTGCACTCGGTGGTTTGGTATTCTTTTTGTTTTCGGCATTTCATCCGTTTTACCTCAGTGTTACTGAATTGAACTTTGACAAGAATGAAAAAAATATTCAGATTTCATGCAAAATATTTACTGATGATTTTGAAAAAACACTCAGGACCCAATATAAAACCGAGATTGATCTGATTCATCCAAAAGATAAAACCCTGGCTGAAAAACAAGTCAGTGAATATATTCAAAAGCACCTTTCATTAAAAGTGAATGCTAGAAATCTTCCCTATCATTTTATCGGATTTGAAATTGAGCAAGAGGCTGTCTGGTGCTATTTTGAAACTGAAAAGACAGTTGCGCCTATTAAACTGGAAGTGAGCAACGCCATATTATATGAATCTTTACCTGACCAAACCAACATCGTCCATGCAACTGTGAATGGCGTTCGCAAGAGTGCGAAAGTCGGATTCCCTGATAAAATTATGAATTTTGAGTTTAACTGAACTGCAGTAAAATATTCAATATGAAAAAAATCATACTTGCCTTCATTATCACATCGTTTATTTCCTCATACATTAATCAAATGCAGGCGCAGGTGACATTCTTTGTGAGCAATGTTCCTTCCTCTACCCCACCGCAAGATGATATATTTGTTTCCGGAAATTTTGAAAACTGGACAGGCGGCTCTGAACTCTACAAATTGAAAAAGGAAAACGGAAAGTATGCCATAACACTTCCTCAGCAAACGGGAACGCTGCTATACAAATTTACCCGAGGCAGTTGGGCCTCCGTTGAAAAGTCTGCCAATGGTAGCGAGATTCCCAACAGAAGCTATACATTTGGTGGCAATGGTGATACGGTTAAAATCAACATTGCAAACTGGGCAGATGTGTCATCCAATTCAACTGCTGCACCAAATGTCACTATTTTATCCAACAATTTTCCTATGCCCCAATTCGGTGACCGAAAGCGAAAAATCTGGATTTACTTGCCACCCGGTTACGATGACAATACAGCATCCTATCCGGTTCTTTATATGCACGACGGGCAAAATCTGTTTGACCAATACACTTCATTCGCAGGTGAATGGAAAGTTGATGAAACCATGAATGAACTAAGTGCTTCCAAAAATCTGAACCTTATAGTAGTTGGAATTGATAACGGGGGAAGCCTAAGAATTGAAGAGTACACACCATGGGAAAACAAGACCTACGGTGGTGGCGATGCAGAAAAATACACCGAATTCATTGTCAAAACATTGAAACCCTATATAGATAGTGCCTTTCATACCAAACCCGAGAAAAAACATACCTGTATAATGGGTAGTTCGCTTGGCGGATTGGTCTCACACTTTGCTGCATTGCAGTACCCTGACATATTTGGTAAGGCCGGTGTTTTTAGCCCTTCTTTTTGGTTTTCTGATACTTGTTATCAGTTTGCAAAAGACCATGCCAATATTCAAGGTCAAAAAATGTACTTTTTAGCGGGAGACAGTGAGAGTTCAGGAATGGTGCCTGACCTTGAAAAAATGATCAAAAGCATGAAAGAAACCGGATATGATTCGGTGGGAATTCAAAAAAAGATAGTCCCCGGAGGAAAGCACAATGAGCAACTTTGGAGCAATGGATTTGGGGAGGCTGTCACATGGCTGTTTTCGGATGTTGCAAGCACATCTGCGAAGAACCTGTCTGAACTGAAACAAGGCTTCATGGTTTTTCCCAACCCTGCCGGAAAATCATTACAGATCAAAACAGAATATCCATTTAATTACCAATTGAGAATCATCGATCTGCAAGGCAAAATAGCGATACAAAGAGATACCATTGGAAATACGGCGGTTGACATTTCCTCACTGCCCGGAGGAAGCTACTTTATTGAATGTACAGGCCAAAACCTGAGGTTTGTTGACAAGTTTTTAAAGGATTAGGAGAATTTTAGGTTTCCCATTTTTAGTACACAGCTTAATTATAAAAAATATTTCTAATTTTGAACTATACTAGTTTTGGGGGAGCTTGCAGGTTGTGTCCAAACATTAAAGCAATACAGAATAAAAAGTAAAATTTCATAGCCATCAATCTATTATTAATCATTAGCTATTGCTGTATTCGTTCTTAAATATGCAATTAAAAGCATTACAACTATCAAACCTGTGCAAATTATAGGTGGCAGAAATGTCAAGATGCTCATTGCTATAAAGCAAATCAAATAAGCGAAAAAGTTAATCATAATAACTCCCTTCATAGTCTTTTGGGGTAAATCATTTCTAAGGAGAAATAGGTTTAGTATACCAGAGAAAAAGAGGAATAATGTAAATGCAATACTGAATGAGTTCATCAAGTCTTCCATGGAACGATGAAAGCCTGAACCTAAGTCGAACTTATAATTTGTCATCAAGTCGAACAGTTGCTTTTCGCTTTCGTTTTTAGGCTCGGGGTTATTAATAAAACTAAGAAGATGAAAAATTCCTGTTACGATTTGTAAAGCAATAGCTGTCTTTAACCAAAATGAATGTGTCTTTGTCATAATTACTCTTAATGTTTAAACAAAATTATTTGATTGATAATGGATTAAAAATATTTAGATGTTGTCAATATAAATTATTTTGTCACTGTCATGGGTGGCGGGCTGTCCACTATTATCGCTAACTTTTTGCAGATTTGCTATGGGCGGTCTTTAGAAACAAATGTTGATGCGGTGCACTGAACTTTCCGCTATCACAAAATTATCTGCGAAGAATGAAACCCTACGTATTTCAAATGTGCCATAAGCGGTTCCTTCTATTTCTGTCAGTAGGTTCAGATAGTCCTTAATAAGAAATTGTTTCACCAAGTCCTGCATATAAATATTCCTTTTTATAAATGTCGTGCAATAGCTTGAATGCAAGATGTCCCGTGCAATGTGTTGGTGCGACTCGATGAACATTCAAATCATTTTTAAGTATGTTAATTAACTGAATAGTTTGTGTCCTGTCAAATGGTATCATGTGAAAGCCACCATATACCAATTCTATTTTGTCGGAAGTAATAGTTTGAGTTTGCTTTACAATATTTTCAACTCCTGTATGAGAACAACCTACAATTAATATTTGCCCTTTGTCAGATTGGATGGATAGAGAAAGCTCAGGCAGGTTAGTGTTCTTACAAGCATCTTGTTTCTGGTCAAACTGTCCTTCAACAAAATTCTTGCCCGGGTAGCATGAAAAGTAGCCCATATATTGTGAACTTGTTGCAATGATATTTAATCCCGGCAAAATTTCTTTGAATGTTTTTAGAAATTCTATGTTGGCGTGCCAAAACCGACCAGATTGGTTGATTGAAAATTTTGTATTGCCGCCATCGAAGTATTTCATATAGGTTGGCAGCGAATCTTTGACAGTTGGCTCTTGTCCGGTTGCATCAAAAGGCACTGGTGCTCCCCAAAAAATGTCGTATGGGAAATAAATTTTAACTTTCGGATTCACCTGAAATAAATAATCAAGCCCGTTTAAATGGTCAAAGTGCCCGTGTGAAACTACCACAATGTCAACCTTAGTAAGGTCAATACCAAGTTTTGCAGTGTTCTTTTTAAAAATGTCAGCGTTACTTCCTGCATCAAATAAAATGGTTTTTCCATGATATTTTGTAATGCAGGAAAAACCAAAGTCTTTAGTCAATGTAGTGTCTTTGCTGAAAGCATCATAAAGGTTTGTTATTGTTCCTTCTTTGACTTCAAAAATTTTTTTTCCTATAGGTTTGTTGAATGAAGTCAGCAATACAAGAAGAAGAAAGCAGTAGATTACTTTTTTCATAGTGTCAATTTTCTAACTTTCAATTTGTGGTTAAAAATTTAGTTTTTTGTCTTTTCGATTCTGGCGGATGATTTAAGGAATGCACTGTCGTCATACACTTGCCGGTAACGTGCCGCATGTTTGCGATGGCTGCGATGCCAAAGCACTGAACTGCGAACCTATTGCAAACTTAAAAGAAAAAATCGAACTTTCAAATTTACACAAAACCAACAGCTAGCGCAAACATGCTGTTACGCGTTGGCCATCTATTCAAGTTGTCTAATTTCAATTTCTTTAAGTCCTTTTATATATCTGCGTCCTGTTTTTATATCTGCAGTCGAAATAAATAAAATTCTTTGTACTAAGTCGTTAAGTTTCTTTCCTTCTATTTCTGTTACTATATAAAAATTGTTTCCTGTCTCGGTGTTATAAATTTCATTCCAAGAACAAACTACTCTGTAGCCGTCTGAAGCGATAAAGACGAAGTAAAATTCATTGAGGAACTTCGGCTTGTCATAAACAAATAGAATTGAAGCAAGCAAAGACTTGAGAGGAATTCCTCTCATTCCAGTCAAGGTGTCTTTGGCTTCTCCATTGTGATTGTAAATGATTTGGTCTTTTATTGCTGTCTTAGGAAATGTATCAAGGTCTGCTAATGTGAATACAGTTGGATTTTTAATTTTGCCTGTCAGCCATAATGAATCGGTCGGTGGGATTGTCCTTTGTGCTTTTATTGAGACATTTGTCAGTATGGCAATTGTCAAAATTAGAATTCTTATTTCCATTTGTTGTCTTTCTTTCATGACTTATGCATAACTAAAAGGAATATTAATGACATGCGAGCATCCAATAGAATGAATTTGGGCATATAAAACTGTCATCAATATTTTGTTGAACGAGGCCGGTGGTCATTTTTGTGATATTTGTTAAGTTATCTAAGTCTTCACTTTAACAAATTTAGGGTTTAGAACTTAAAGCTCAGAGTTTTAAATAAGATTAAGTTGCTGAATATGCTCAAGAACAGTGTGACTGGCTTTATAGAAAGAAAACTCCAAATGTCCAACAATAGAGACACAGATCAAATCACCTCATCAATATGATATTGATTGCGAACGGGAGAGTTCCTGACCATGAGTTCTGCTAAAAAGCCGGTTACAAACAACTGGCTGCCAATGATGAGTGCCAGAATACCAAAGAAAAATAATGGCCGGCTGGCAATACCATATTCAGCATAGATTAGTTTGGCAATGCTCAGATATCCCAGTATACAAAGTCCTATCACAAAACTCAGGGTACCCAGCGTTCCAAACAGATGCATGGGGCGTTTGCCGAATTTCCCGACAAAAGTGATGGATAACAGATCCAGAAATCCGTTGATGAATCTTTCGAATCCGAATTTGGTGGTACCATATTTTCTGGCCTGATGCTGAACTGCCTTCTCCCCTATTTTTCTGAATCCTGCCCATTTGGCAATAACAGGTATGTAGCGGTGCATTTCGCCATATACTTCAATACTTTTTACGACTTTCGACTTGTAAGCCTTCAATCCACAATTAAAATCATGCAACTGAATACCGCTTATGCTGCGGGTGGCGGCATTAAACAATTTGGTAGGTATGGTTTTACTCAACGGATCGTAACGTTTGCTTTTCCAACCTGAAACAAGATCAAAATTATCTACTGTAATCATTTTATACAAATCCGGAATTTCTTCCGGACTATCTTGCAAATCAGCATCCATGGTAATAACCACATTGCCTTTTGTAGCCTGGAAACCGGTATTTAGTGCAGCAGATTTACCATAATTTCTTCTGAACCGGATACCTTTGATGCGTTTATTCTTAGCAGAAAGTTGTCTGATTACCTCCCAACTGTTGTCGGTGCTTCCGTCATCAACAAGCAAGACTTCATAAGTAAACCCCTCTTTATCCATTACTTTATCGATCCAGGAAGTTAGCTCCGGCAAAGACTCTTCTTCATTAAAGAGTGGTACTACAACTGATATTTGAAGATCCTGATCCAAATTATTATGCTTGATTATTATGGTTTTTCAACTGTTGAATATGGATCTAAATTTTCGGGTCTAGTACGTTTAATTATGGCTGCAATTAATGCACTAACACCAAATCCTATCAAAATATTCATGGCAAGACCTACGATGTATTGACGTACAGAACCACCAAAGTCTTGCTTTTCCATTTCTTCCATTGCACTTTCGTATCCCTCCTCTCCGAGCATTCCTTTCATTTTTTGAAGTGATTCGAGTGAAATTTGCTTTGTTAAATCAGCAAGTCCCGGGTCTACCACTTTGTACATTATTACTTGCAAAATGGTTGATGCGACTGCAGTGATGATGTAGGTCATAAATATCGGTCTTAGCAGTTCCTGAAAGTTTGCAAAACCTCCTAGTTTTGTTCTTTCTTCTTTACCGGCCATCACCAAGATTACGATTAGCGCAACTAGCCCAATCCATGACCCTCCTTGTATGTAAAACTTAGGGCCAATCAGATATGTAACCAACGAAATTACCAAAGTCGAAACGGCACCAATTACTCCCCATTTAATTCCGGTATTATCCATGATGTGTTGTTTTAGGTTTGAAATAATTCAGTTTATTGTTGGGCAAATATACGTTTTCCTCTTATCGTAGCGATGGTCTTACCTGAAAGTTTTTTTCCGACCATAGGATTGTTCTTTGATTTTGAAAGGATGTTGCCGGATTCATACACCCATGTAATGTCAGGATCAAATACCGTTAATTCGGCCATTTCTCCTGTTTTAATTTCCGGCTGGTGGAGCCCAAATATCTTTCTGGGTTGGTGGCTAAAAAGGCCTGCAACAAGCTGTGGAGTGATTTTTTTTGATGCCAAAGTTGCCAGAATGCTGTATGCTGTTTCAAGTTGTATGACTCCAAATTTTGCATAAGGAAACTCCAGTTCCTTGAGATCATGTTCAATCGGAGTATGATTGGAAGTAACAAAATCAATCACACCCTCTTGTACACCTTTCAGAAGAGCCAACCGATGGTCAGAAGTTCTCAAAGGAGGAGTTACCTTAAAATTAGAATCAAATCCCATCAATGCGTCATCATCAAAGCAAAGATTCATTACCGGCACCGAACAACTGATGTTTAAACCTTGTTTTTTTGCTTTTCGAATCAAATCTACTGACTGGAGTGTTGAGATATTGTAAAGGTGGAGTTTACCGCCCGTGTATTGAAGTAATTTAATGTCTCGTCCTACCATCATTTCTTCAGCTACAGGTGGTATTCCTTTCATGCCCAACGAGGTACTTACCAAGCCTTCGTGCATTTGCCACCCTGTTTGAAATGCCCCATTTATTGGTGAATGCAAGACCAAACCGTCAAATGCTTGCACGTACTCCAAGGCACGTTTGAGAAATCCGGAATCCTGAATGCTTTTGGCTCCATCTGTAAAAGCCACTGCGCCGCCATCATGCAAATCAAACATTTCTGTCATATCCTTCCCCAAACAATCAATAGACAATGCGCCCATAGGACGGATGTTTGTGATTTTATCTTCAGATTTTTGCTTGATAAACAACACATCAGACTTGCTTTGGGTTACAGGTAAGGTATTGGGGGAAGATAACAGCATGGTATATCCTCCGGCAGCAGCTGCTTTGGTCACACTTTCAATGTCTTCGCGATGTTCGTAACCCGGTTCGCCAATATTCGTACCAACATCTACCCAGCCTGAAGAAGTAAAACTATTGCCAGATTCAATGATTTTATCAACCTTCGCGGATATTTTACTTTTTATTTCAGTAATGATCCCGTCTTCTATCAGAATTGATTGTAGGCCTTGAGAAGGTTCAGCATCAGGGTGTAGAATTATTGTGTCCTTTATTAAAATTCGCATCGATCAATTTAGCATTAAACTTTCCAAAACCGGATAATCAGCGACTCCAAAGCTAAGAAAATTAATGCGAACACAACGAACCATTTCCATAAAATTATTCCCTGATCTTTTTCTCCGACCATCGCTGTCAGGTTGGTTTCGGAATTAATATCCATTAATTTTATGTTTGGCGATATTTTTAACTTTAACTCATCATTTGTCAAGCATACTAAATCAGATTCTTTGCGATTAAAATTAAATGCAAAATCCTGAAGATTTTTTTTCTGCTCGTCAATTAGTGTATAGAACCCTGCTTGCTTAATCAGGTTATTCACCCGCATGATTAGGCTGGATAAAAGCGTTTTTTGCTCAGGAATTATTTCTTCATTACCATTCTTCAGTTTGTAAACCTGGTCGGTTTTTGAGTTACTTTGAACATCTGATTCTATAAAGGCATCTTTGTCCAAGGTATAAGCAATTTTTGATGATTTTGTGGTTGAGATACTCATTTTGTACAACATGGGTATAAATATCTCTGCACTGCTCACCAAATCGTTGTATTGCTCATCCAGCGGCGAAAAACATAAATATTGATTTCCCTTTTCGACTTTGTATTTTGCCAGATAAGTCGATCCATCTCTGTTCGAAAGTAGTTTGACATGCGCTTTTCCTGCAAATTCATTTATTGGATACGAGCCGGTTGTGGTTGGCAATTTAAGATTGGCATTGGCATTTTCATAAACATCACTGAATACAAAATCAGTGGTGTTGATTTTTGAAACTTTCCTTTCTGATTTAACAAATGCCCCCAATTCATGAGCATTAATTGAATTTAAATAGGCATTATATGAGATCAAATCTGCATTTTCAGGTGGGAAAATCAATACATTTCCTCCATTTTTCATGTAACTGAATAGTTCCTGAGCCAACCCTGTACTGATGCTTTTGAGCCCGTTACAAATAATTAATTTATTGTTTCCTAACTTTGAATAATCGATCGACTTACTGTTTACAGAACTTAATTTGAAATAACTAATCCCCCTGAATGCAGCATCGAGGTAGCGGTTTGTGGCATCTTCATTGATACAAAGTACATCTATTTGTT
>JAEUUM010000022.1 GCA_016787375.1 Saprospiraceae bacterium | reverse complement strand
AAGATGTGATAGTATCTGTATTGACGATAGGTAGCTGAAGGGTCGTCAGGATTTTTTTCTGAAGCATTTGCAATGATTAAGAAAGTCCGATCAATTTCAAAATTAAAATTCGCCCAAGGCTGTATATTCACGGGTTGTTTTTCAGCAGCAGTAACTCTTTGGGCATAATTCTTTTTATCAAATTCACCACTCGGATTTACTTCAGAAATTAGATCAATTGATTCATCTTGAAGTAAATAGCATTTTTCGCCCCAATAAAATTTCACCGCAAAATTGCCACTAATCAAACCACCCAATACACTAAAATAACCACCCAAGGCACCGGATGCGTATGTAGGCTGAGGTCCACCAAAATTTACATAAGCGGCTGCACCTGCTGAAACGATGCTGATTTTACCGGAAAAGAAAAATAGATCAATCTCAACCCCTACATCAATTGAGGCACCCAGGTAAGCTTGACCTGTTGCGTAAAATCCATTTACACCTTTTTGCATTTGCTGACCTGCTTCATTCACGCATATAGCATCCTTTGTTAATTCATAAAAGCCAAGGTCAAAACCTGCCATAAAGTCTGCCTTAAGATAGAATATCAGGAAATTGACATCAATACTTGTTGAAAAGTTAGCTCCAAATGCCAAACCACCTTTGATTTCAGGGGCGGGCAGATTAAATTGTGAAACAGAATTTTCAATTCTTCCATTTTCTCCTTCTCTGTTATTATAGTTAATGATGCCAATGATATAGTTCGGAATTGGCGGCATAGGATCAACTGAATTTATCCCACTAACAATTTGACCGCCACTGAAAATTTTTCCTGATCCATTTCCACATTGAAAATAGCCCCTGAAGTTAAACGTTTTTAAAACAGTAATTTGAATTGGTTCTCCACCGTTGAAATTGCCGTCCTTCCATGGTCTGCCAACATGTACAAACCATCCTGACGGGCCACTGTAAAAATTTAAATTAGCGCTTAAATAAAAAATATCTCTATTCTGATAAGTCGGAACTCCCGCCTTGACATCTGCATGAAATAGAAATGATTTTTCTGCAAAATTCATTTGCGTCACGATTTCAAGTTTTCCCATGCAATTGTTGTTCCTATCGGTTAGAGATTCGTTAGTCTTACTGATAAATCTTCCATTCGCAGCAAACAGAATGTCTTCAACTCCGCCTGTTGATGCATTGAATGTCATTGTTACACTTCCATCCGCATCAAGCACACTTCGAGAAGTAAGACCAAATAATATTGCAGCCTTTACAGAGAACAATCCTTTTTTGGGAGTATACACTATGCCTGATAATGAAACACCCGCTTGTGGATTATCCTTATCAAAATTGTATGGTGGCGACCCTTTTACATTAGAGCCATCCAATTTTAAATCTGGGATGGACATATTGTAGTAAACACCTCCCCCAAAACCATAAATCGCCAGACAAGGGCCGAGTGGGATTCCCGCATTTTTGAAATCCACCATACCATCTATAAAAAAGTAATTAAAACCTAATTCATTGCTTGAATAACCAAACTGTGCTTTTGCACCCAATGTCACAACTTCAGCTACGTTCATCTCAAATGCGCCCATGAACCCATAACTACCGGCATTATCATTAAAATAAGCAAGCTCACCTTTGACACCAATCGGGCCAATTTTGGCACCTGCATCCAACTTAATGCTAGAAATATTGGCGCCGACACCATCCCAGTTAGGTCGAGCACCATTCATCGCCAGGTTTCCAAAAACATTGAATTCTACATCAGCTTTGGGAACAAAATCTACATCTTTCACAAGTTTTAATTGTGCCTTGAATTTTAATCCTAATTCAATATTATTGGCATTTTTGTTATTTGTGTAAAGAGAAATTCCTTTTCCGGGGGTTGGATCAAAATCAATACTGAAACCTGCAATTGAATGTTGTGGAGAAGCCATGGAGAAAAAACAAGCATTGGTTTCACCGGGTGAAAAATAAGGTTTTTGACTTTGGAAACTTAATTTCTCAAATTTAACTTCAACGATATTAATGTTTGGAATTTTGTCTATCTGTGTTTGTATAGCCATTTGACCAAAGAGCTCAGCTTTTGCAGTAAATTTGCCCTCGTTACTCTTGATTATTTGAATATTCGAACCTTTATAAAATTTGCATTTCGCCCAAAGTACGTTAAACGCAATGTTGTCTTTTGGACTAATCAAGAAATTATAATCCAAATCGCTATTCTTGGGTTTACTCAAGGTACAAGTGTAATCTAACTGATTGCTGGCATCCTTGTAGTCTTTCGAAATTGGCAAGACCATCTTGCCTGACATACTGCTGCTTTTAAATGTGTTTTGCCAAATATTGATTTTAAATTGATCAATAGAGTAATACCAACCATCTAGTGTTCCGTCAGAAATGCTCATGATGTTGTTTACAGAAACATTTCCGGAAATTCCACCATCAAATATCAATTTTTCAGCATTTATCACCAATGGTTGTCCATTGATATTGGTAAGTGAAGCAGGTAAATTGATTGCAATAGAAGGAATATAAAATCCCCGCCATGTCAATTTATTGGTTTGGATAGGTTGATCTTGAGGATCTTCACTTACGTAAGGACTTGGTATGCCTTCAGGATTCCTGGTATCACTGTGGTCATAAAACATCTTGGTACCTTTTTCGTCAGGCCCAAAAGTCATTTCCGGAAATCCTGCCATGTAGAATTTGCTGAAATTTACTTCAGCAACCCAATCGTTCCACCCTTTTTTAGTATCAGTTATGAGAGTAACTTTGGCAGGGGTTTGGTCTTTGGGGTCAATCAAACTATTAGCAGGGAAAGTATAACTTGCTGAGATATGAAGATTCTCAAATCCTTCTTTGTTGAATGTTATAAAGGTACCGTCATTTTTTGCGTTCCCGTTAAGTGAAATCCCAATGCTTGGTATCACAAAATTTTCAATTAAGGAAAGTTTAGCATTTCCACAGAAATTTTTTTCATCCACACATATTCCTTGACCGGCTAAAGCTACTTTTGTTTTACCATCAATGATGTCCAAAATCGAGACAGCGTCAAAGTAAGCTTGCTCTGGCATTAGTACCAAATTGGTAATGGCGATGTTCATAGCCTTTTCATCTAAACCAATTGGCAAATCATAAGCCAGTGTATTGGGGTAATTTTTGATATCTGTTACAAGTTTTTTGGCATATGTCTCAAAATAACTTGAAAGCGATTGAACTTCTTCTGGACTTAGATTCAAGCTATTTGGATCCAATGGGTTAAATTTTGGCAGGAAGGAGGCATTCTGATCTATAGAAGCATGAATAATACCCGATTTTTGATAGTATTCTTCGTAAGATGTTTGTATGTCTATGTCTGTAAAGTTTACCCTTACCTTGACCATACCACTGTTTATTATTGGCAGTGGAACTGTACCTTCACCGGAGAATCCTTTTTCGGTTCTGGATATTTTTGTTATGGTCACTAGCAGATTTCCAGATTTGATCACACTACCTATGTTCAACGGATTGCCGTTTAATGCTGATAGATTATTTGGCAATTTAGTCTTACAATCACAATTTGGGCCGATTTCAATTTTGCCGTCATTTAAATTTAGCATCATCGGATTATAGTCAAATGTGCATACATTACTCAGTCCATCATTTTCAACCGGTATATTTCCATCAACAACCCTCGCCTTAACAGCCCATGCATATTTGCCTTCATCCAGGAGGTAATCCGCAGTCGAATAATTATATGTGTTTATTGGTATGTCTGATACCTTTATAATATTTGGAACATTTAAGGCTATGCCAGTTTCAATTACATCCTGTGAATTATCTTCTTCATGCAATGGTGCAATGTATAAATCATATACAACCTGCACGTTTTGTAAATTGCCAATAATGGGGGCCCAATTAAAATTAATGTTTTGAGGGGTGGTTTTTGTAATGGATTTATTATTGCAATTTAGGATTTTAGGAGCATTTAAATAGGTTATGACAAACGATTTACATCCGGTATTTTCATCACTTAATTGCATTAGATTATTGAAATCAAAGGCAACTAAACAAAGTGTGTACTTTCCATCCGGTAATACACCATCTCTTAGTATATCCTCGATTTTATAGTCACCGTATTCTACTTCTATGTTTTCTTCTTTAAAAGACTGACTTGAAGTCTCGTCCGCGATGAGGCTTACTGATTGCCCCGCCTTTATGAAAACCGGCATCAGGGGTTTGAAATCTTCTTTGGTTTTAGCAGAAAAATTATTGTTATTCGTCAAACTTGCTCTTAAAAAAAAATTTTGATCCTGACTTGAAGTATTACTTACATTGATAATTACCTTGTCTTTAAATCCTAAGTAATCCTTAAGATAAGGGCTATAAGGAGGCAGAACCTGCACGTTAATTTTTAAAGGATATTGACAGTATCCAACCTCGGTCAAAAAGAACGTCAAGCCAAAACTCAACATGAACTTCAAAAGACCAGGTTTTGCGAATCGCAATAAATATTTGATGAAATGTATCAATGAATTTTGAAAAACTGATTTTGAAAGGAGAGTTTGATGTCCTGTTTTCATATTAAAATGTTGTAAGAAGGTTTGTATTAAAACTCTGCTGAACAAGTCTGATTTTCTCGATGGTGCTTGCCGAAAAATTGTATCCTGCATTTAAGCTTATTTTTTTTGTAAAAGCATAAGTGATGTAGGCTCCAAAACCGTATGCAAATTTTTTATCTCCATTCACTAATCCTGTAAGACTGAGATTGGTATTTACCGATGTAGTCAGCTGTTTATTTTGAATTCCTTTGTTCATTAATTTCCAGCTTATGCCTCCAAAAAACCCATAAGATTGGATGTCAAGAACTTGATCTGGAAATTCATTTAATACAGAATTGTTTTTATTGAAATTCAGCCCTGCATTATAACTTGCACCTTGTGAATTATTCAAATTATAACTCGCATTCAAATAAAGTGAGTTAAACTCCGAATTATTAAACTTGCTTTCTCCATATTTTTCCGTTGTAAGCTGCTTATTCAAGTTAATGTTAATTGTTTTGTTGACGTTTCGGTCACGTTCTATCACATACATTCCTGTCAGTCCGATATTGCTATTGACATTTCGAATGGATATGCTGTCTTCAGAGGCCAGCGATGTAGAAGAGGTCTGGATTCCAAAATTCGAAAAACTGGTGTTTATAAATAATTTATCGTTTGGCGTTATGCTCATTGACAGATCATATATCTTGCTATTTGTCTGGACTGATGATTTAGATAGTAAGTTGTTTTTTTGAAATCCGAGAGAAATATTGGTGTTAAACTTACCTCCCCATAGATTTAAAGAAGGCTCTATTGTGTATTGAACCAAATCATTTGCATCAAATCTGATGCCCAGAGTCTTAAATTCCGGCATTACTTTTCGTTGTCTTATTGATAACCCGATTACATCTCTGTTATACCGAATTGAATTTTCAAAGGCGTAGAATATTTGGGAAGTGGTATTAGGTTTATTTTCCAGAATTTTTGCCCATGAAGGCAAAGGATCAGCATTTGAAGCAAGCAATAAAGTATCGAGGTTGCTAGCATTTTTATCTCTGGTAAGAATACTCAATCCCCCAATAGATGTCACTGTAATATTCCTGGTCAAACTAAATCCGATCTCGGTACCAATTGCTTTGTTGACTCTGGGTTGTAATTTATACTTTGGGTTGGAATATCTGAGCGAATTTTGATTGTCCTTCCCGTTTAGATAAGTAATTAAAAATTGAAATTTTCTTCCCTTTATTCCTGCCTTTAAAGCATAGCCTTTGGTTTCAAACCGTGGTTTGGAAGACTGGAATGATGTAGATGTGCTGTCAATAAATAATTTTGGGGCGATTGTACCTGTAATAGCTGATAAGTAAAACCAGCCGGGGTGAATTTCAAACCCAATTCCAAACATATTCATTCCTCCAAAAACATACCGATTGTAATTAATGGTTTGATTACCCAGATAAATTTTTGCCCATTTATATGTTGGTGCACACCCTAATCTGACAAAAGGGTAAGAAACGTTTATTTTATTGCTGTTGTAACTGAGGGAGAATGGAAAGGTATATTTTTTAAATTTCAGGGTAGAGGCCAAAGAAAGACCATAATTAAAAGGATTGGCAGTAATATTTGACTTGTTTGTTGTATATAATGATGAATAAATACCGGCACTTCCCGAAAATCCAAAGTCACTTTTTTGAATCAATGGTGACTTAAGGGAATCCTCTGCATTCCAAATTGCAATCAAGTGCATTTTTGGTTGTAGAAAGGACTTGAAATGGTCATTTATTGCATCTGCCTTGTGAGAAAATACCAGGAGAACCAATAGCACATACCCTTTAATTGACATTTGATATATTTTAAATAATCTTATTTCCATTGTTTTTTGGAAACGTATGATTATTCAAAACTATAGGCTTTCAAAGAGATTAACTTTGACAATTAGCATTCAGTCCAGATGGCTTATTGAGTGGTTATATTGGTCATGTAACTGGCAAAGGAATTTATGAAAAATTACCCTGAAGATAAATGATGACATAATTTTGAAGATACAAGGTAAGAAACAGAGGTTTAGTCGGATGATATCTTCCTATGACATACCTCCTATAATTTATCCAAACCAACAACGAGAAACAGCTTTATCGTAAAGCCATTTGACAGGCGTTCGAAGTTTATCGCCAGTTAATGTGTCACATAAAAAGAACTGAAAATATACCATTAAATGTTTTGGGATTCTCTCTTCTATTTTTCGAATACGTTTGAGTGATTCTGTCTCATTTTTTTCAACTACTTCTGAACGCCATGCATAAAATGCTTCATCGTGCAATTCGATGATTTCACATGTTTCAGCACCAATCATCTCCTGCTCGATATACTTTCTTGCGATTACACCATGATGTTTTGACCAATCGCGTGGTATATTTCTGTCTTCCTTGTATTTGAATGTATCATGAATCAATGCAATGGAACGCAACATTTGTCTTGTGGCAGCATCCATACCATTTAGGTGGTCAATGTTATAAAAAACTTCCCTAATGTGGTATGCCACTTTACCTTCCGGATGGCCATACCTCGGTAGACCCCACAATAATCCTTCTATAAATTCTGGTCTTGTAATTAAGTCAGCTTCATGAACTGTTTCAGGCTCCAATAGCGCAAACAATCCGTTTTGTTCAAGTATTTTATGATACCTGCCATACATCGGATTGGGAGGTATCTCCTTAAAAAAGTGGTTGATAATGTTTTGAACATCCATTAAGGAGCGTTATAAAATATCTTCTGTTAAAAGTAAGTTAAACAAATAATTTTTAAAAATCAACTTTGGTACGTAGGCGTTAATTTTGCATTGTAAATTAATGGTCAAACATACAAAAACTCATTTAACTATGCTGAAAAATATCTTTCCTTTTGTCATTTCCGGCGCGATTGGCGGACTGGTAGTATTGGCTGGTTTGCACTTTAACCACAACGCCGATCAGGAAATTAAAATAAACCAACCTGTGTCAAATGTATCTTATACAGGTATGGGTGGGGGAAACATTCCTGCAAGTTTTGCATTCGCTGCCGAAAAGACCATGCCTAGTGTAGTTCATATCAGAGCGAAAGAAAGCGAACAAACTGCAAGACAGAGACGATACAATAACAGCCCTTTTGGCGATGAGTTCTTTTGGGGATTTGGTCAGCCAAGAGCTCAGGAAGGTACCGGATCAGGGGTAATAATCTCACCTGATGGCTATATAGTAACCAATAATCACGTGGTAGATTTTGCAGATTTGGTAGAAGTAACTTTGCATGACGAGCGAAAATTTAAGGCAACTGTTGTTGGTCGCGACCCTAAATCGGATCTTGCAGTTATCAAGATTGATGAGGACAATTTACCTACAATAGAATTTGGTAATTCAGACAACATAAGAGTGGGTGAATGGGTTCTCGCAGTTGGAAACCCTTTCAATTTAAATTCAACAGTGACCGCCGGTATAATAAGTGCAAAACACCGAAAATTGGATGTGATACCCGAAAAAGACGCACTGGAAGCATTCATACAAACCGATGCTGCTGTTAACCCTGGCAATTCAGGTGGAGCACTGGTTGATCCTGAAGGTAAATTGATTGGTTTGAACTCCGCTATTGCTTCTCCTACAGGCTCTTATGCCGGATACTCATTTGCCATTCCGGTTAATTTGTTGCGAAGAATTGTAGATGACTTGATTCAGTATGGCAATGTAAAGAAAGGATCTCTTGGTGTTATGTGTCATGACATAGATGATGGTTTGATCAGGGAATATAACCTCAAAGTGAAGGAGGGAATGTTTGTCAATGATGTCATAAAAGGAAGTTCTGCACAAACGGCAGGGATTCTGCCCAGTGATGTAATTGTAGCTATTGAGGGTAAAAAAATACAGACTTTTGATGATTTGCGAGAGAACATAGCACTTGCAAAAGTTGGGCAGGTCATCAGTGTAACTGTAAACAGAAATGGACAAAATAAGATTATTCCGGTTAAGCTGAAAGCAGGTAGTTAATGCCAACTTTTTGATTTAACCCAAAATCCACATTGGCGGATTTTTCCCTTTGGGCCTGTCGCGCCAAAGGCTGTCAGGCTCTGATCTAAGCATTATGAGTCGACGAAAATCTTTGATTTTGTCTTGCCTAACCTCCTACGAGTCTGATACTACTGTAGGAGTCGTCAGACCCGACAAATATTTGGAGTGTTCCAAAATTTCGTCGATTCAGCGTCTAACGCTGAATTTGGGTTAAACTTCATACTCAACATGTACGTTTTTAAGCGGCAGTTATCACACTCGCCGCTTTTTTATTTCGAAAGTCAGATGTTTGGTGCCGAAGTTGAATGACAGTAAAATGTTATACTTACATTTGGAGTCTGTTATGAAAGGGAGTTGACAATAATTAATATTATATTGATTTTATTATTTATATTTTTTGTTGCCGGATTAGATTGATAAATTTCTATCTTATTAAACCACTATTTTGCAATTTGTAGCTTATGACCCGGCAAATTCTTAACTCGATTCAGTGATTAATCTACGTGGTTGTGTTGAAAGAATGCGTGTGAAGTATCTGGTCGATATTGAAATAATTATTTGTCAATCAATCAATGAGCAAAGGATAAATAATATTCATTTCAAGAAATACTGCTCCAATCTTGCAATTCCTTGAATCTTTTATCTAAAAATCTTTTGGTGACCAGATGTCTTGGGTCTTTAAGTTCGGGGTCCTGATCGAGTATTCTCAAGGCGATCTCGCGGGCTGTGGTCAGAATGGCGCCATCCTTGGCAAGATCAGCGATGTTTAATCCAAATAACCCACTCTGACGGGTGCCTTCAATATCGCCTGGTCCCCTTAATCTAAGGTCAGCTTCTGAAATGATGAATCCATTGTTGGTTTCACACATTATTTTTATTCTCTCCTTTCCATCAGACGAAAGTTTATACGAGGTCATAAGGATACAAAATGATTGGTCGGCTCCACGGCCTACGCGACCTCGTAACTGGTGCAGTTGCGAGAGCCCAAATCTTTCAGCATGTTCAATGATCATAACAGATGCATTCGGCACATTTACCCCAACTTCAATAACAGTTGTTGCCACCATTATTTGGGTTTGCTTGTTTACAAAACGAGCCATTTCATATTCTTTGTCTTCCGGCTTCATTTTACCATGAACAACAGATATTTGAAAATCCGGCATCGGAAATTCTCTGAGCAGCGCTTCATATCCGTTTTGCAAGTCTAAAAGGTCGAGTTTTTCTGATTCTTCTATCAAAGGGTATACAACATAAATTTGTCTTCCTTTGGCTATTTCTTCCCGCATAAAACCAATTAACCTCAATCTTTTGCTTTCATTAAAGTGCATTGTCTTGATGTCTTTTCTGCCCGGTGGAAGTTCATCAATCACCGAAACATCAAGATCACCATATAAAGTCATTGCCAACGTCCTTGGTATGGGTGTTGCGGTCATAACAAGTATGTGAGGAGGAATAGCGGACTTCGACCATAAAGCAGCTCTTTGCTTTACACCAAATCGGTGTTGTTCATCAATGATAGCAAGGCCAATTTTTTCAAATTCAACCCAATCCTCAAGTAAGGCGTGAGTTCCGATCAGTATCTTTAGGTGGCCCGCTTTTAGTGCAGCCAGTACCTGGTTACGTGTTTTCCCTTTTACAGATCCGGACAAATAGCCGACACTGATATTAAGAGGTTTTACAAGTTCTTCTATTGACTGAAAATGCTGCTGGGCCAGGATCTCGGTGGGAGCCATCAAACAGGCCTGATAGCCATTTCCAAGAGCAATGAGCATAGATAAAAGGGCGACAATTGTCTTTCCACTGCCCACGTCTCCTTGCAGTAATCGATTCATTTGCTTACCACTGCCTATATCTTTCCTGATTTCTTTGATTACCTTTTTTTGGGCATTGGTCAGTTCAAAGGGAAGGTGCTTAGCATAAAATTCGTTGAAAGTTTCGCCAACTTTTTCAAAAACATATCCTTTCGTGATGGCTTGTTTGCGATTTTTGAATTGAAGTATTTTCAATTGCATACACAACAATTCTTCAAATTTCAACCTGTTTTGTGCCGCTTGAAGATATGCTGACTCAGGCGGAAAATGAATGTATTGAAATGAATGAAATCTAGAAATCAGTTTTAATTTTTCAACAATATACTGTGGTAAAACTTCAGGTAAGTCAGCCGGAGAGATTTTTTCAAGTAATTGTTTGATGATACGGCGCTGTGCCTTTGCATCAAGCCCTCTGCTGTTTAGTTTCTCAGTGCTGGAATAAACCGGTGCGAGAAATGTAGATTTTGTATTATTGGATTGAGTCAATTCTAATTCGGGATGAGCAATGTTGTATTTTCGATTAAACTCAGTCAATCTGCCAAAAAGTATGTATTCTGTATTTTTGTTTATGGTCTCCGCAATCCATTTTATGCCTTGAAACCATACAAGTTCGATGATTCCTGTTTGGTCAGTAAATTGACCTACCAGTCGTTTACCTCTTCCGGACCCAAGTAGCTGAAAATGAGTAATATACCCCTTTAACTGGACATAATCCTCATCACCTGTCAATTCAGCTATTTTCTGTATCTTGGTTTTGTCAACATACCTGAACGGAAAATGATTTAAGAGATCTTCGACTGAATGGATGTCCAATTCTTTTTTGAGAAGATCGGCCTTGGCAGGCCCAATGCCTTTTAGAAATTCAAGTTTTGAAGATAAAATACTCATTGGATGCAAATATAAGCACACGACTGCCTACTTCATAATCGCCAAAAATAATACTACCTTTGTACAAACAACTGAATATCATGGAAACAATCAGACAAAAGCAAGTTGGAGAATTGATAAGAAGAAATGTGAGCATTATTCTGAGAGAAGAGGGAAGCTACATATACGGTGATGCACTTGTGACTGTAACCAATGTAATGGTGTCACCTGATATGAGTCAAGCGAAAGTTTATGTAAGTGTTTACAATACTGAAGAGAAACAAGCAGTGGTTCTGATGATTGATGAGCAAATAACACGAATTCGGCAAGCATTGGCGCACAGAATTAAGAAACATGTCAGACGTATTCCCGAAATATTTTTTTATCTTGATGACACACTTGACGAAATGTTCAGGCTAAATAGTTTATTTGACAAACTGGAAGCAGAGGATCAGATGGGAAGAAACAGACCTCCTGAAGAAGAGGAAGAGTAATGTTCTTCATTTCTTTTGAAATAGTTAGGCCTGAATTTATCGTAAAGCTAAATGCTTGAAGCTTTTTTATTTTGATACAACCGGAGCGCACATTGGTATCTCTCCTGATTTGTGTTTGAAAATCAAGTTTTTGATTTTTATTTGTTCAAATCCCTCTTTTCCTTCTACTATCTTGATAAATTGGTTTGGTTTTATGTTTTTTACCACCTGTACAATGCCGCTGGCAGGCCAGATTATGGTCAATTCATCAATCAGCTCTGCCTGACCAATACCAATTTCCCTCCTTAAAGTTGAACTCCCAAAACTACCGCCAGAATTTACATCCCTAAATACAAATCTTTCTTTACCATTATCTTTGAATTTCAATTTGAGCCTGGCACCTATTGCAGCCTTATTTGACTTTACTCCTTCAAGTTTTATATTTATCCAGTTGTTTTGGTTTTGACCCGGGTTAAGGTAGAATGAACTTTTATATGCGTCACCTATATACGCCCCTCCCATATCAACATAAATATCTTGATCACCGTTGTTGTTCAAATCTGCAAATGATACACCATGCCCTTTTTGAAGATTTCCAACTCTGGCAGAATTGGTCACCTCTGCAAAATCTTTTCCACCCATATTTTTGTATAATCTATTCGGAATCAGAGATCTGTAATTGGGATTCCCGGTGGACATAAACATATCAAGCCAACCATCATTGTCTATATCACCAAAATTTGCTGACATTGCAAATACCGGTTGGTTTAAGTGCATTTTTGGAGATACATTTGTAAAAGTTCCATTTTGATTGTTATGATAAATCAAAATTTTACCGGATTTGTCGTCTGATGGCTTAAGTGCTTCTTTAGCAGCAAAAAATGATAGCTGTTTATCAAAACTATAATTGCACATAAACACATCTAGCCAACCATCGTTGTCATAATCAAAAAAGAAAGTTGGAAAAGTTCCTCCCTCTGTTTGAGGGAATCCAGCCGCCTCAGTTACTGCATCAAACGAAATTCCACTACCATTTGCACCTTTGTTGTGCAGCAATATTTTATGCCCTGACATACAAGACAGAAAAATATCGGCCCAACCGTCGTTATCATAATCGCCCGATGTGGCGCCTTTTACAAACAAAGTAATGTTAAAATTACCCGGTGTAGCGATGTTGGTAAATGTGCCATTTTTATTGTTAATATATAATTCGCATGGATACATGGTGTTTTGTGCAATTGATTCATTGCCTATGAACACATCAATCCAGCCATCATTATTAAAGTCGTTCCAGGTAGCAGCTTGTGTTGGGCGAAAACTTAATAAACCGGACTGAATAGTAACGTCCGTGAACGTTCCGTCACCATTGTTGCGCAATAGTGAGTTAGGTTGCTCCCCAAAACCTCCTACAGCCTGCCATGCACCCCGCAACACAAATATATCCAGCAAGCCGTCGTTATTGTAATCAGTTTGCTGAATATTTAATCCACCAACAACCTTTTTTAGCCCTGA
Organism: Saprospiraceae bacterium; assembly: GCA_016787375.1. Lineage (GTDB taxonomy): Bacteria > Bacteroidota > Bacteroidia > Chitinophagales > Saprospiraceae > JAEUUM01. The sequence continues at coordinate 2,855 of JAEUUM010000022.1, read as the reverse complement.
TTGTTCGGATGCGTCCGTAAATGTGCCATCAGCATTGTTCCGAAAAAAATGCATTTGCTCCGCCAAACCCCACCCGGATGTTACAATATCAAGATACCCATCATTATTAAAATCATCAACGATTGTCCCACCTCCCTGATTTGTTACATCTATTCCAAGATCTGAAGCCATTTCAGTAAAGGGTTTTACAGAAATTGATTCCTTGGCACCAATACCCGGAATCAAAAACTCTTTTGGTACGCCATTTGGGTATTCACCCAATGTCATGTAAGCTATGTTAAGAAGCCATCTTGAATCCAACATTTTGGGGTCTTCGCGCAATACTTTTTCGAATATTTCAACAGCTTTTCTTGCCGGACCTTTGTCCTGATGGACTCCACCACCTTGTATAGGTATAATACAAGCATCTGCATTATTGTTCATGATACAATTGGTGCGTTCTGCCAGTCGCATATAGGCGACGCCAAGCATTTCTCCACAAGTAACTCTGGAGGATGGTACTGATTTAACAAAATCATATATTTTTTCATACGCCTCTACAGCTTGTTTTTCTTTTCCAAGTTCAAGAAGGGTGGTTGCTCTTAAATATGCAGTGTTAAGTGACTCTTGAACATCTTTTGTTACTTTTAACAAAGAATCATATCTCGCAAGTTTGGCCTCAGTCGCGTAAGTATTTGCAGGATTATTGAATCTTTTTATAACCTCTGTCATGATAGAATCCATCTTTTGGCCTGAAAGATTTGCTTTTCCTGAGCCTCCAGTGGTACCATCGTTTTTGCATGAAAAAAAAATCATGCTAAATCCCCCAAATAGCAGAGTATAAAAAATTTTGATGCTAATAGAATTGTTGTAACGATTTGAGGCTAAGGTCATCACGAGTTTGTTTTAAGTTCTTGAATCTTTTTAATCACAATATGTATCAAATCAAAAACTTATCCAAGAAAAATATGTTTCGAAAACCTTGTCTAATTAGTAAAATTTAATTTTTTTAACAATTGATTATTAGCGTATAAGATGATTTTTCATCTTAAGATATCCATAGAATCTTCCTCAGAATAAGCTAAAATCTTTTTAACAAATTCAAGGCTTCAATAATGGTTTTATCTGTGCTTATCTCGTTGCTATATGATGAATCTTCAACTGCGCCATTGGGGAATAAATAAGAGAGTTCTGTTCTATTGGAATTGTGCCTGATTTGCAGTGCGGATGGAACTGAAAATTTAACTAAGCTATTTTTGAGCTGAAAAGCGGCAGCTCTGCTGAAGTTGTTGGGGTAACTACCTGTTTTAGATCCTAAAAGTAAACCAAATTGGTAATCTTTGATGACTGCAGAATAAGTACATGCGAATGAAGTTGTTCCTTCATTTATCAAACATACAACTTGACCATTAAAACGATCTGATGATGGCAAAGCTTGGATTTCTTTCCTGTTTTTGACAAAGTACATGTTGGTTTCACCTGAAATTTTTTTCACATTTTTAAAACTTGAGTTTAAAAATTTAATGGGGAGCAATCTTTTAGGGAACGACCAATTCCGCTTCAGTGATTTGATATAGGTTGGTGAAATTTTCCATTTTAGACCAGAAAATGTTTTAAAAGGGCTTTTCGCAATTTTTTGAATCAGGTGAGACATTGTTGCATCTTTGCCTTCATAATCTCTGAAATCCAAAATCAATTTTTCTGTTTTTTTCTTTTTTATTTCTTCAAATACTTGATCCACTAATCTATTCAAACTAGTTGGATTGATTAAACCATCTAATGAATTAAATCTTAAGTAGGCGACGTTTTCGATGTATCGGAAATTAATATAATCTTCCGGAGGTTTTATGCTATTTATGAGCTCTTTATTGTTTATGTTTTCTGTCGATTTTTGCATGATACCCCACTTTTGTGGATTTTTATCCATATAACCTTCGATAGTCAATTTTTTCCCATCAACGAGTTCAAGATTAATAGAATCAAAAATGCCATCTAAATACAACAAGTATTGAAACCAATTGGTGGTATTTTGCTTTTTGTAAAATTCCGGTCCACCTTTGTATTCCATGTAAGCCCGATACAGTGAATCGGCGTTTTTTCCGTTTATTTTCGAAATAATGGTACCGTTCTGGAGGCAATCTTTTGGGCTTTCATAAAAATTACCATTTACTTCTAGTTGATTGTTTTTGTTCAAAATGACCCGGTAAGGGAAAAATTTCTTTTTTTGGCTGATTGCTATTTCTGTTTCTTCATTAAGTGATGCTATTTTTAAATCTTGAAAACCAAGTGCGGCGGTAAGTTTACGAAAAGCCATCCAGAATTCAACCCTTGTCATATTTTCACTTTTGTTGGACAATTCGTCAACTTTTGTTTGGAATTGCTCCCTGGAAATAAACAAATATGGTGTGGGATGAACTTCTTCAAATATTTTGATGAATTGGTTAATGTCTTCTTTTATATCTTTTGATGAAAGATTCTTATTGATATCATTGTGTTTTAATTTCTTGAAATCACAATTGCATTCAGTTTGAGAGTAACCAACAACATTGTCTAAAATCAAAATAAATATTGTAATGAAAGTTAAAACTCTGCCCATTTGTTATTTAATATTTCAAAAATTAGTTTAATGATACGATGATAGGTCTCATTTTAGGATATACTTAAATGGAGCTTTGAATCATTTCCAGCAAGATTCCATCTTTGATATCACCTTCAACTATAACCATTTTATCAAATTCTCCGCAAGAAAGGGTAAATTCAACCAGTAAAAAAGCCTCTATTGCGAGTTTGGATCTGAAAGGGGGAATGCCCGGAAATTCAGCACGTTGTTGTTGGTCATGCAATTGAATTGAATTGCTCAATTTTAAAAAATCTTC
>JAEUUM010000191.1 GCA_016787375.1 Saprospiraceae bacterium | reverse complement strand
TTCATTCCGAATACCACCTTTTTATTTTACCTCACAACCAAGAATTAGAAGGCTTGAGTAAAATCATTTTAAAATGTATTTAAAGATCTGATTTCATTTGCGTTTTGAATGAATCTGCTATTGATAAGACCCAAATTATTTATTTAAAAACACATGAATTAAAAAACAATAAATTGGTCGAGTTTAACGTTATTCCTTGTTTTATTGCAACAGCAACAAAATTTTATTTCATTTTTAGTATTTTTTTATCATTTCAAAGAATTTAAAATAAATAATTCATCAAATTATTGTATTTTATTTTTCGAATACGTATTTTTACATCATAATTTCTTTAATAGATTAATTTAAAATTAAACAACATATAATGTCTGAAAAATTAGATAAAACCGACCTTAGAATTCTTCAAATTCTCCAAGAAAATAGTAAAATCACAAATTTGGAGTTATCTAAAAGAATTGGACTTTCACCTGCACCAACATTGGAACGAGTAAAAAAATTGGAGCAATCTGGTGTAATTGAAAGTTACCATGCCAGTGTTAATTCTCAAGCGATTGGCTTAAATGTAAAAACTTTTGCTTTGGTGTCCCTAGCTTGGAATAAAGAAAATGCCCTTAACAATTTCCTCAGCAAAATCAGAGCAATAAAGGAAATCACAGAATGCTATATTATTACTGGTGAAGCAGATTTTTTAATTAAAATTGTTTGTAAGGACATTCCTAATTATGAGAAATTGTTGTTCAAAACTTTGTCTCAAATTGAGGAGATTGAAAGATTAAAAACTTTAATGACTTTATCAACTGTTAAAGAGTCCAAGACACTTCCTTTCAAGTATGAATAATTTAAATCAGATATAATAAATTTTAGCCGCAGCCCTATGGTTAGCGGCTTTTTTATATATGAAACAGCATAAATCCTCCCTTTTGTTCGAACTGCGCCCAAATGGTGTTGATTTCGTAAGCTATTTATTCGGTACCATGCATGCTCGCTCTGAAGAGGCTTTTAAATATTACAAATTGGCAGAATCATATCTTGAAAAATGTCAGATTTTTTCTGGAGAGATCAATTTGAATGAAGGCGTAAATGACACAGAGCATTTTTATTTTGAGGAGGGAAGAGATATTAGTTATTTCTTGTCACAAAAGCAGTTTGAAAAACTTTCTAAAAACATTTCAAAATATTATAATCTGAATTTGAATGATATTAAAAGATTTAAGCCGATGATTATCCAAAATATGCTGTTGGAATCATCCTCTTCAAAGTCTTTCGCTCAACCGCTTGATATGCAGCTTAAACTGAAAGCAGAAGAGTGGGGTATGGAAATTACAGGTGTTGAAACATTCAACGAACAAAAAGACATTTTCAATAGCATAAAAATGGAGACTCAATTAAAAGGGCTCCTAAAAATGGCTTCAAATATTCACAAGACCAATAATAACTTTAAAAAACTGGTTAAACATTATCAAGCAGCTGATCATTTAGCTTTGTACTCTTCCACAAAAAGATCATTAGGAAGTTTGCGAAGGCCATTATTGTTTGACCGAAACATAATAATGGCTGATAGAATTTTTGAACAAGTATGCTCAAACAATGTTTTCGTTGCTATAGGAGCTGCACACATGGGTGGATCAAAAGGAGTGCTAAGGTATTTGACAAAAAAAGGTATAAAAATCAGAGCAATTATCGATTAGTTTTGTTGGTTTATAGAATAATTTGTTCCTTAAGTAACACATACATTTATATTTACTTTTTTTTTAATCTGATTTATCTTGATGCAAAAATTATTGGTTTCTTTTATTTTTCTGGTAAGTTGTTTCACAATACAAGCCCAAACCAAATACACCATAAGTGGTTATGTTCGTGATTCACTTAGTGGCGAAACTCTAATTGGCGTTAATATATATGTCAAGGATGCTCCTTCACAGGGCACAGTGTCAAACGAATATGGTTTTTACTCCATAACCCTCAGTCAATCACCGGCAACTTTGATATATTCTTATATTGGGTTTGAAAAGAAGAGCATAACAATTATTGGAGGCATTGACCAACGAATAAATGCAAATTTGATCGAAGGGGTTATGATTAAGGAAGTTGTGATTTCGGCCAAGCAGGAAGACAGGAATGTAAATAGCACGGAGATGAGTACCATAACCTTGCCAGTTGAAAAAATAAAAAAATTACCGGCATTATTTGGTGAGGTTGATATTTTGAAGTCCCTCCAACTCTTGCCCGGAGTGCAATTCGGAGGAGAGGGAAACAGCGGATTTTATGTACGTGGTGGTGGTGCCGATCAGAATTTAGTATTGCTTGATGAGGCAAATGTTTACAATGCTGGACATATGCTTGGTTTTTTCTCAGTTTTCAACTCTGACGCAATAAAAAGCACCACATTGTATAAAGGTGGTATGCCATCAAGTTATGGTGGTCGTTTATCCTCAGTTGTTGATATTCAAATGAAAGAGGGTAATAATAAAAATTATGGTGTTGAAGGCGGGGTTGGGCTCATATCGTCAAGATTTACAGTTGAAGGACCCATTCAAAAGGATAAATCATCTTTCCTGCTATCAGGGAGGCGAACTTATTTGTTTGATCTTTTGCAACCAGTATTAAAATCAACCAATTTCGCCGGTACAAATTATTATTTCTATGACCTCAATGCGAAACTCAATTACCGATTTTCAGATAAAGACAGAATTTTTATTTCAGGATACTTCGGTCGAGATATTCTTAAATTTCAATCAAACCAACGAGATTTTAAGTTTCGCATTCCCTATGGTAACACAACAGCTACAATTAGGTGGAATCACTTGTTTTCCAACAAGCTGTTCATGAATCTATCAACCATTTACAACGATTATGATTTTAGTTTTGGAGGCGGTCAGGCTGAATTTCAAATTGATGTAGCTTCAGGAGTCAGAGATTATAATGTAAAACTTGATTTCGATTATTTTCCTGATACAAGAAACAAAATTGAGTTTGGAGTACTCGGCATCTACCACAAATTAACCCCCAATATTGCAAGGGCAACAAACGGGGAAATTGATTTTGTCTCTCCTCTCTTTCCGAAATATGGACTCGAATACGCAGCTTATATTCAAGATGATATCAAGTGGAATGCCCGGTTGAGCACAAATGTAGGACTCAGATTGACTGCTTTTACCCACATTGGTCCATATGTTTCTTCAATAGATTCAACCAACTACAAGTCATTTGAACCAATCAAAACATTTTATAGTGCTGAGCCAAGAATTTCAACCAAATACTCAATTGACCAGTCAACAAGCATAAAAGCTTCTGTTACTTCAACTACTCAATATTTACATCTGGTGAGTAACTCAACCAGCACGTTACCCACTGATGTGTGGGTGCCAAGTTCAGAGCTCGTG
>JAEUUM010000622.1 GCA_016787375.1 Saprospiraceae bacterium | reverse complement strand
CATCATAGGTAAAATTATTATTTACAGCAGCGTATGATTCAAATTCCTGGCGATAGATAATGTCTTCTTCTTTGCGAGTACCAAAGATCAGATGTATTTTTTTGAATGGTATCTTATTAAAAAATATGTGGTCCACCATACTTTTAAAAGGTGCAACACCGGTTCCTGTGCATAACAAAACCAAATCAAAATCCAGAGGCTGGCGCAGAACAAATGCACCGTCCGGACCTTTGAATTTCAAGACAGATCCAACTTTTACATCATTAAAAAAATAACCGGAACCGCTTCCTCCTTCTAAATGCACAATACATAATTCTAAAATGTTGCTACCATCAGGGGCGTTTGCGATTGAATAGCTTTTCCACCGATTTGTTCGTTTGTCGGAGATGGGCAGATCAAAAGTTATAAATTGTCCGGGTTCAAAATCAAACGTTGCTACATCAGGAAGAACTATAAAAAATCTTTTTATTTTTTGGGATACAGGTTTAATTTCAATTACTTGTCCTTCGTACCAGGTTGTGGGCATAAAGCTATCTTTTTAATATCAACTCATCATATGCAAAGAAGTCTTTTAAATTTTTTTTGTTAAAATATTCTTCAACATACTTTCTATCATGTTTGGTTGCAATAAGGATGAAATCTCCTCCCCAGGCACCAAGCGATTTAATTTCGCCTTCAAAATCTTGGAAATTTCGTTTTTTAACAGGTTCTGTTTTAATGATTTTTGATATCAATGATTCGTGCTCTGAAATTAGTCGTTGGAAATCATCCAAAGAGGTACACTTGTTAAAAGCCCTAGTTAAATGACTTGCTGTATCGATATCTGTAGTTGTAAAATTCTTTGCCTGCTGAAATTTCAAAACTTCCTTTTGTGAATTTTGCTTGTTGCCAGAGTAAACAAAGAACAGGTTGTTTATGAACGGTGGATAAAATGAAGCCTCCTCAATCGAAATTACATAGTCTTTTATTTTATAAATAATTGGACCATCAGCGCCGGCACATGCTATGTCATATCCACTACCACCAAAAGTATCCATTAATAGCTGATAGGGGCTTACATCGGCCCATTCAGCGATACAATAAATAAGAGAAGAGCTTGTTCCAAGGCCCCACTCACGATTAAAATCAAGTTTGGTTTCTATTTTTTGTCCTTTCCATTGTGAGAGAAACTCAGAATCCTGTCGAGCGCAAGCTTTCAACAATTTGGTTATTTTATCTGAAACATCCTGGTCTGAAGAATCAGAAGCCTTGAAATCATATAAGGAAAATTTAGCGGAGAACCAAATTTCATTTTTTTGATCAAAGCTGGTCCAATTAATGTCTGAAGACGAGTTTTCAGTAACATACAAATGTTGATCAAATTTTACAGGCAGTGCCAATGCTTCAGATCCTTCCAAAAGCAAATACTCGGCAGAGAGAAGCAATTTACCGTGAGCAGAAAATTTCTTTTTGATAGTTTTGAGTTTTAGTTAAACCAAGGTGTCCTGTGTTTCGTGTCTAATTTCGTTTAAAAACGTTCGAACGGCGGTAAAAGATATAGATTTATCTGAAAAATAATTAAGAGAAAGAGACACTTCATGATCGGATGCATTCAGATGATTTAATATGTTCATCAAGTGCATTTTCATGTGTCCCTTTTGGATACCAGTTGTAACCAATGATCTTACGGCTGCGAAATTCTGAACCAGACCTGTTGCGGCTATTATTTGCATTAATTCAGTTGCTGTTGGATGGCCCAGGAGTTCCAGTGACCTTTTTGCTATTGGATGAAGTTTGGTCAGCCCTCCGATTGTGCCTATTGCAAGTGGAAGTTCAAGAGAAAAAGTAAACACATCATCAATAATGGTGCAGGAACTCAAACTCTTGTAAATACCCGATTTAGCTGCATAAGTATGTCCACAAGATTCTACTGCTCTGAAATCATTTCCGGTAGCAATAACTACAGCATCCATACCGTTAAAAATGCCTTTGTTATGTGTAGTGGCCCTGAAAGTATCTAATTCTGCCATTCGTATTGCCAAATAAAATCTCTCTGCAAAGGTACTTGCATCCATTCCAAGGCTAATGTCTTCAAGCTCCTGAATGGTACAGCTTACCTCAACTTTTACCAGACAATCAGGAGTGTAATTTGATAAGATGCACATGATGATGTCAACATCTTGCTCCAGTTCGTTTAAAGTTGTCTGGGACTTGAGGAAAGAGCGCAATGTTTGTCCGAATTGCTCCAAAACAGAGTTTATAAAATTTGCCCCCATTGAGTCACAAGTTTCAAAACTTGCAAACAACTGATAGTAGTTAGGCTCATCTTTTGAGAAATCTTTTAGTTCAATATCCAATATTCCACCACCTCTTTTGACCATGTTTGATGTGATGTCATGAGTATCTGATATCAAAAGTTTTTTAAGGTCCGGAAAAAGGGCTTTCAATTTGGCAGCATCACCAAACCATTTGAAGTGAACTTGTCCAATTTTTATTGTGTTTTTAACAGTGGCCTTTATACCACCGCGTGTAGACCAAAATTTGGCAGCAGCAGCAGCAGCGGCAACAACCGAACTCTCCTCTGTAACCATTGGCACACAATAAGTCTTACCATTAATGATCAAATTGGGTGCTACGCCATAAGGCAAAACATAATTGCTGATTGTATTTTCACTAAACGCATCAAATACTTTTTGTTGATCATCATGTAACCAATAACTCTTTAATTCGCGAGCGACCAATTCAGGGTCTTTGAAAAAATTTTCTACTATCCATTTCAGCTTTCCAGTTTTTGAAAGTTTTGAAAAGCCACTAATTTGCTTGTTTTCTTCCAATTTTAACATTATTCTTTAATGTTTAAATAAGCATTTGCAATTTTTAATCCTTCCGTTTGTGCCTCAACAAATTGAAATAGATTTTCATAGTCACCCATTGCGTGTCTCAAAAAGGCAGAAGCTTGTCCATAAATTGAAGGGACTGATAATTTTTTGGTAAGGTAATATCCGTCCAGATAATTTTGCACACCTCCGGAGACAATAATTTCTCGGCATTTCAACTTGTCTCCCAGTGATAAGATTAACTCATTTGTCATTTGTACCATCTCTGTTGCGGTATGGCCAACATAAGCCATGACTTCATGAATCTCTCTTTTTGCAGGATTTCTGAACAACTCCAGCTTGGAAAAATTGGTACCACCAAAGGCACCAAAATCGATTGCCGCCAAAGGCAATTGAAGAAGTCGTGAAAGACTATTTATTCCGAAACCTTGCCCAACTTCTTTAACAATAATGGGATGATTAATTTTTTCAAGCAGTTTTTCGATTGTATCAATAGGCTTTTGTCTCAAAATATCCCCTTCCGGTTGAGACCATTCCTGAAGCGGGTTTATATGAACAATAAGACCATCAGCATCGAGCAAATCAATCAATTTATCGATTTTATCAACTTGGTTGTTCATCAACATAATTTCGATCTGGGCAATACCAAGGTTTGTAAAAAGCGGTTGATCACCGATGTATTTACGCACATCAAAATCTCTCAGGTAAGTATGATCGGTTAGAAGTTGTCTACAGGAACCTAAACCCAAACCAAGTCCAAAATCTTTGCAAACCCGCGCTAAATTCTCATTAATTTGCCCGGCCATTTTGTTGCCTCCTGTCATGCTTGATATCCATATTGGATAGCGAAAAACTTTCCCCAACAAATTGGTAGCCGGGTATTTGTCTTTTGGGTGGGCTGAAAGCAAGGGTTCATAATAAAAACGGGGATCAGCACTCAAACCATTAACCTGAGACTGAAAGGCCAAGTCAATATGATCCTGCTTTCGAGTTTCTGCATTGGGATCGGTTGAAAAAATGGTTTTTCCGAATTCGTTTTCAGACATTTTTTTAAAATTGGTGTAAAAATAGTTTATTTGCACGTTTTTATTGGTAACAATATGACGCACAGAAGGTTTTTAGATAAATAAACCAAGCATCCCAGTTAATTTTGCCAGAATTTATTAAATGACTATGCAACAAAAACACACATTAACACTAGAGCCATATAAGATTCAAGATATTCAAAACCTCATAAACAGCTACAATCAAATAGAGCTTGGAGATGATGCAATATCAGCAATTGTAAAATGTCATGATTATCTGAGTAAAAAGTTGGAGAAAGGTGACGAAGCATTTTATGGTATAAATACTGGCTTCGGATCTCTTTGCAATGTTGTCATTGGGAAAGATCAGTTGAAGGATTTGCAAACTAATCTCGTTTTGTCGCATTCATGTGGCACAGGAGATGTTGTACCACCAGAAGTAGTCAAAATCATTCTGTTGTTAAAAATCAGAAGTTTATCATACGGGTTTTCGGGTATTTCAAGTGAAGTAATCAATAGACTGCTGTTTTTTTATAACCACAACATTTTACCGGTTATTTTTCAACAGGGTTCGCTGGGAGCATCGGGCGATCTGGCCCCACTCGCACATTTGAGCTTACCACTTTTGGGCGAAGGATTAGTATGGTACAACGACAAAAGAGTATCCAGTAAGGATGTATTGTCAAAGTATCAATTGCGAGCACTAGAACTTGGGGCGAAAGAAGGATTGGCTTTGTTAAACGGCACACAGTTCTCTACAGGTTATGGCGTTTATGCCATAATTGAAGCTCAAAAGATTATGAAATGGGCAAACTGCATTGGGGCGCTCTCGGCAGAAACCTTTTTGTGCTCAGATGCTCCCTGGGATGAAAAGCTTCATAAAATCAGAAGACAACCCGGACAAATACACGTTGCCAAAGAGATCAGGAATTGGCTTCATGGCAGTTTGCTGTTACAGTCTGAAAGGGTCGCCATTCAGGACCCCTATGCTTTTAGGTGTATGCCTCAGGTTCACGGTGCAACTTTTGATACCATTGAACATGTAAAAGGGATAATAGAAAACGAAATCAATGCAGTGACAGACAATCCTAATATTTTTGTAAACGAAGATCAAATTTTGTCAGGGGGCAATTTTCATGCTCAACCCATCGCTCTTGTGTTGGATTTCCTCGCCATTGCATTGTCAGAACTCGGCAGTATTTCTGAAAGAAGAACCTATCAATTAATCGCCGGATTAAGAAATTTACCACCTTTTTTAACCAAAAATCCGGGGCTGAACTCCGGATTTATGATTCCACAATACACGGCGGCTTCAATAGTAAGCCAAAACAAACAACTTTGCACGCCAGCGTCAGTTGATTCTATTGTATCTTCAAATGGTCAGGAAGACCATGTTAGTATGGCGGCTAATTCTGCCACGAAACTGTATCGAGTAGTACAAAACATGTGGACCATTCTGGCAATTGAATGGCTAAATGCTTGTCAGGCCCTCGAATTTAGGAGACCGCTCCGTACTTCAGATCAACTTGAAGCACTTCATCAATTGTTCAGACAAAAAGTATCAGCAATAGATGTTGACAGACAATTAAGCATAGACATTCACGCGGCCAGGGATTTTCTTCAAGAACAACATCATCTGGCATGAAACGAATTCTTTGTTTAACATGGTTCTGCTTTTGGGTCTTCCTTATGCAAGCACAATGGACAAAAAACATCTCCATTACTCCTCAGGTGACTTTTGGTAAGATTATTAACCATTCTCCAAAAATACTTTATCCAATCCCCTCACAATCTATTGGTTTGACGACCAACTTTGTTTACAAAACATATGGTAAACAGTACTGGAACAGTTGGCAAAAATATCCTGAACTTGGTGTGCAGTTTGGGTATTTAAATTTGGGAAACAGAGAGATATTGGGTAATGCATATTCAGTTCTACCAAATATTTCATTGAAGTTAGGAGGAAAAGAACATACTCAATTTAGATTTGTGGTGGGTACAGGAGTTGCCTGGTTGACTAAAAAATTTGACTACAATACCAACCCTCTTCAAACGGCAATAGGCTCGCATCTGAACAACATTACTGTACTTCAGTTTAACTGGCACACAAGGCTTTCAGAGAGAATAAAAGCAACAGCTGGCTTTGGGCTTACGCATTTTTCCAATGGTTCATCGAGTCTTCCAAACTTAGGAATAAATGTAGTTACTGGTCAGGTAGGAATACAATGGACTCCAAATCCGGTACCACAAAATGAATATATTGAAAGCATTGTTGACCCCAAACCTAAGCACAAATTTGGTTTTACAACACATTTAGGACTTGCTTTTGTTGAACAGGCGTTGCCAGGAGGGCCAAAATTCCCAATTTATATTGCCTCATTAGGCGGCATTTACAAAATATCCAAAGCTCAGCAACTTATATTAGGTGCTGAATTAGAATATAATTTGAGTGATTACTATTTTCTTCTTCGGTCAACTGAAGCGCCAACTGAAAAAGTGGCAAGAGATGCTGCAACCAGACATTTGGTATTTATTGGTGATGAATTTTTCTTTTGGCCATTCAGTGTTTTGCTGCAAGCAGGCACATATTTGGATTCAGATTTTGAGTTTAATTTTGGCAGAATTTACACAAAACTTTCATCAAGGTATTACTTACCTGCAATACATGGAATTGATACCAGGTTTTTTGTCGGAGTGCAGCTAAAAGCGCATAAATTAGCAGCCGAGTATATTTCGCTTGGTATTGGGATGATGTTATAATTTTATTAAAGCATGGATTATTTTGGTTAATTTTTATTGTAAATTCGTATTAATTAAAAATCTAAAATGAAAAATTTATCTTTTGCAGGCTTGTTAATATTTTTATCTATTTCCAATTCTAGTTGCCAAAGTTGGAAAAAATTCAATTTGTATTCAATTGATGATGATAAAAAGTTGGGGCTTTCTGTTTCGAAGGAAATAGCTGCAAATCCGGCCCAATATCCTTTGTTACCGGAACAAGGTAATGAAGAAGTTTACAAATTTGTCCGTGCTTTGAAAGACGATATTCTTAATTCAGGGCGAGTCAAGAATAAAAACGTGTTTGCCTGGGAAGTGAAAATAATAAAAGACGATAAGACCTTGAATGCCTTTTGTACGCCGGGGGGTTATATTTATGTTTATACCGGACTAATAAAATACCTTGATAACGAAGATGAGTTGGCTGGTGTAATGGGGCATGAAATTGCGCATGCTGATATGCGACACTCCACAAGACAATTGACAAAAATAATGCCTTTGGCGGTAATCGGTGAAGTTTTGTCTGCAGGCAATAAAAACAAACAAGCAATAAAGGATTTGACAACGAGTTTAATTGCATTAAGCTTTAGCCGGGATAGCGAAAGGGAGGCAGACAAATATAGTGTCTTCTATCTTTGTAACAGTGGACATAATGCAGCCGGTTCAGCGGGTTTTTTTAAAAAAATAAAGGGTAAGGGATCGCCTCCTGTGTTTATGAGTACCCACCCCGATCCTGGAAACAGGGTTAAGGATATTGAGGAGCTAGCTAAAAAACTGAATTGCTCCACTTATAGTGAAAACTCAACTGCAAATTATCAAAAAATAAAATCGCTACTCTGATGATTGGTGATTTTTTAAATACAACGATTGTATTGGGTAAGGAATTTCTATACCATGTTCTTTAAACATTCGGTTTATTTCAAATCGTAAATCGCTTTTTACGTCTTCAATATTTATAAGTTCCTTTGACCAAAAAAGTAAATGGAATTCCAAGGCATATTGGCCAAATTCAATAAACCGTACAAAGGGTGCAGGATTTTGTTCAACCCGATTATTTGCCCCAGCAACAGCTATAAGAATTTGTCTAATAAGTTGTGGATCTACAGTAAATGATGCCTGAATTTTTATTTCGAATCGAGCATAATTATTGGTGTGGCTCCAATTTATAACATTATCAGTGACGAGCTTAGAATTTGGAACAATTACGGTGATGTTATCTCTGGTTTCAATTTTTGAAGTTCTGATTCCAATTCGCTTGACTGTCCCAATTACACCATTGACGTTGACTATATCACCAATATCAATTGAGCGTTCAAAGAGCAAAATGATTCCCGAAAAGAAATCATTGAAAGTTTGCTGTAGCCCCAGGCCAACACCAACGAGCAAGGCGGCTGCTCCACCCAGAATCAAATTCATTTTTACCTCAATGATGTTCATTGCCAAAAAGAATGAAACAACATAAATCACATAGGACAATAATTGATTCACCGAGTATTGGGCGCCTTGATCAATTCTATTTTTGTTGTAATAAGGCTGCAGGAGTATTTGCGTTAAAAACCAGGCAAAAAGTCGTGCGCCAAACAATACAATGATGACAATTAAAATTGAAGATATTTTAAGATAGTAGCCTTTGATACTCAAAATTGGTTTATCAACTTCAAAAAAATTGACGATCATTAAAGCCACAATCAAATATACCAACCATTGGATAGTATGAACCTGGTTTGTTTCTTTTTCCTGTGTTAGTTGGTCAGTTGTGTTTTTATATAGTAATTCCTGATTTTTGTTTTTGATTCGGGTAATGATGTTATCAAGAATTTGGGCTAGTTTAATGATTAAAATAGCCTGAAGCACATTTGATATTTTGATGGTAAAGTATTCTGTACTGTAAAGTTCGGCATTTAGCTTTAGGCTCCAGAGGGCAGCTACACAAAAACAAAGTAGAAAAATTATCAAAGCGTTGGTCCTAATTTTGATTCTGCCTGGTTTACTGACTTCATATATTTTAAAAAACCCCGGCAGTAATTTTTTGAAAAGTAATCTTAGCAAAAAAACAAAGCAGACAATTACTGCCAAGAACAACAAAATATCTTCAAAAAAGAGCTGATAATTATCACCCTTGTAAATCTGTTTTTTGAATATTTCTTTGAAAAGGTCCATTGACATTCATTATTGAGGCTCAAAAATAGAGCTTTTACATAAACTTCTCATTAAACATTCACAGACCAAAAATATTTACCAACTTTGCGCCTTAAAATGGTAGCATAGTGTTGTATAAAGTTTTAGGAAAGTTTTGGTCATGTTTTGTAATCTTGCAGTCATGCTTTTCGGCGTCTTTTTTGTTTAGCCAAAATATTGGTATTGAAAAATTGGGGAATCTCATTAATACCGATATATATCAAGAAATTGCTCCGCTAATAAGCGAGGATGGCAACACCCTTTATTTTACAAGAACAGGCTCTCCTGATTTTGAAAAATATTTGAATTTTGAGAAACAAAACCTATATAAAAAACTGCCCGAACCGCAATATATGTCTGTTCTTGCTAACGTTTATAAGGAACTCGGTGACAAAGATGTAAAGAACCCGCACAGATCTTCTTTTAATCAGGATGTTTGGATTGCACGAACCTTTGATGGTAAGAGCTTTGAATATGTATTTCACCCCGGACCACCAATAAACAATGCATTACCCAACAGCATTTGTTCAAATATGCCTTCGAAAAACAATTTTGTGATTATTAACCAGTTTCCGGAGGCAGGAGGGATGAAGAAAGGTTTTTCAACGATTAAAAACATCAACGACACAATTTGGACAGATCCCAAACCAATCTTTATTAACAACTATTACACCAAAAGTGATATTGTGAGTTTTTCAATGAGCCAGGATGGGATGGCGGCAATTGTTTCGTTAAAACGTGACGATACGCAAGGGGAAAACGACCTTTATATTTGTTTAAATGAAAAAGATAGTTTGTGGTCTGAACCAATAAATATTGGTGCCATAAATTCTGCATACAATGACATTACACCTTATTTGTCAGGAGATATGCGTACTTTATTTTTTGCAAGTAACAGACCTGGAAGTGTCGGTGGTTTTGATATATTTATGACAACCAGATTATCAAGTGGATGGGATCAGTGGTCAGAACCAAAACCAATGATAGAGCCAATAAATTCAGCAAAAGACGATTTACAACCTCACTATAACTCTGCCACGGGGTATCTTTATTTTTCAACCAGAAGATCTGGTTCCTCAGATATTTATAGGGCAAAAATTGGTGACCCGAATCCGCCAACTGTGACCATTTTGGGTAGAGCAGTTGATTCAAAAACCCTGAGACCTATCAAGTCTTCAATTTATATCGGAGGGGCAGAAGATGACAATTATAAAAAAGTAATCATTACTGAGACTGGGGAGTTCACTATTGTAGTTGGCAAAAAGGACAAAATTAAGATCTATCCATATAGAGAGGGATACCTGTCACAACCACAAATCATTGATGTTGCAACACTTTCAACAAACTACTCAAATGCCACAGAACTAAACATGTACATTGATCAAAAGGTAGTGAATGGCCGTATCAATCTAAACCCAATATATTTTGTACAGTCAAAAGCAACAATACAAGAAAAATCCTTTGTTGAGTTAGAAAAGCTGGTTGATTTGTTGAAGAATAATGCTAAAATGAACATCAGCATTGAGGGCCATACCGACAACCAAGGTGAACCAGGTGATTTATTGAAATTATCGGAAGAACGGGCCAAAGCAGTTAAAGAGTATCTAACGAAAAAGGGAATTGATGCAAACCGATTAACAATAAAAGGTCACGGAGCTTCTCAACCGGTAAACAACAACTCGACGTTGGATCTGCGAGAACAAAACCGAAGGGTAGAATTTATTATTACTAAACTATAAAAGTGATGAAACAACTTTCAATACTGTTCTCTTGGATTTTTCATCCGCTTTTCTTGCTATCGTATGCCATGGTCTTGGTGATGTATATTGACC
Source organism: Saprospiraceae bacterium (assembly GCA_016787375.1). Classification (GTDB taxonomy): domain Bacteria; phylum Bacteroidota; class Bacteroidia; order Chitinophagales; family Saprospiraceae; genus JAEUUM01. Next base: position 10,149 of record JAEUUM010000622.1, on the reverse strand, counting down.
CTTATCTCTTTGGCATTCAAAAGTTCAACGAAGGATTAAAGTTTATTTTGCCGATTTTCATCTCAACGGTAATCATCCCAGGTTTTGCAATTTTTATGATGAAAGCGTTGGGTATGATCAAAGGCATAGAACTAAACGACAGAATGGATAGAGTTGGGCCCTACATCGTGACCGGGATGTTTTATTTATGGTTGTTTAAAAATTTGTATACAAACAATACCTTACCGGATCTAATTACCTGTTTTACCTTGGGCTGCACCATAACACTTTTTGCCTGCTTTGTCATTAATGTTGTCTACAAAATAAGTGTTCATGCAGCATCAATTGCCGGGCTCACAGTAATGGTTATGGTTTTATGTATCCAATATTACAGCACAAATCAGTCTGTAATAATTGGTTCACTATTCATTCCTATGCCTTTAATCCTTTTTATCACCATCATAATTGCTGGTTTTATTGGAACGGCAAGACTCTACCTTAAAGCACATACATTGCCTCAAGTACTATTTGGTTACCTGGTTGGTATAACATCAATGTTGATAGCTGTTTGGTACATCCACTAGTGTTGAATGATTATTTTCTTTGTGAAAAGCACATTATTGACTTCTAATTTCAACAAATACATTCCATCAGGAATCGAATGAGTACTTATGGATATTGGAGGCACGAATTCGTTTTTCTGCCAAACAATTCGTCCCATTAAATCAGTTACAGATACTGTTGAAAGCCTTGTTGAATTATGGTTTAAGTTTATATACTGATCCGCAGGAATCGGAAAGACGGATACTTGTATCTTATCAATTTCAGCAACATAAACACCTGTTATGCTGACCGTATCAAATAAAATACAACCATTAGCATCTTTAATGTAGAAGGTGTATTTACCATTCGACAAGTTTTCAAATGTTAATTCTTCAGAATAATTTACACCATCATTACTCGCCAAATATGGAGGAACACCTCCTGAAACGTTCAAGATGACCGTATTATCATTTTTTGTGATGTTAAGCAGCAAAGCAGATGGCTCGGAAATTGTAATAGATTGGTTGAAAATACTACCTAATGCATCTTTGACTTGTATGTTGTATAATCCTGCTTGCAGAGAATTAAAAGTGTCTTTGGCTACAAAAGTTAAACCATTGTCTATGCTATACAGGTATGGTTGCACACCATTCAATCCAGAAATAATCAAGGAGCCGGAATTTTCGCCATTACACAAAATGTTGGTTGATTGTATCGTCGCATCAAGTGGCTTGTAAATAACGATATTAAATTGTTCTTCAGGCTTCCAGTTTCCTTCGAGATCTATTACATAAAATATCAATGAATCTTTACCTTCTCCAAAAGAAGCATTTTTATAATTGATCAATTTTTGATTAATATCATTTTGTGTAAATGTGTCACCAAGTTTTAAAACCACATTGCCTTTTCTCAGTTGACCAAGTTGTGTTGGTTGTTTGATGATATATCTGATGTTCGAAGGTGATTGGCTCGAACTTTTAATAATTAAATAATTACTGTCAACTTTTTCTGTTGCATTTTCTGCTACATAGAGTATCTTATTTTTTATTGTATTTGGGGTTGAGAAAGCAGAATCCTGTCTGCATCCAATGATAGACCAAGGTTGCAATGTACCTCCATCTTCAGGATAGTTGTCGGTCACTTTGAGTTTCCAGTCTCCCAATATGCTAAGACCATTCCACTGGTTGAGAGATCCAGAACTAGGCTTTACTGTTCCGGATACTGCAGGAGAAGTCTGATTGCAAATTAGCGCATTGCCTTTATCAGAAAATGTAGCATTAATATCATCCAGGTCATCACAACTGTTACCAAACAAAGTAACTATTTGATTATCTGGCCCCTGAAGGTCAATTTTAAGATCAGATACAAATGTATGTGTTGCTTTTACCTTTACTGTTAGCTCCGTTAGCTTAAAATTATCGGCAATAGTAAGCTTAGAGGTTCCGTCAAATTCAAGATTATTGGGTATGACTAAAGGATTATTTTGAGTAAAGGTATTACAAGACTTATTTATTGTCTGAAAGGCTGCCGTTTCAGAGTCAGGACCTTTTCCACAATCGTTGAATGCATGAACATTCCAGAAATAGACAGTATAAATGTCTAGTTCCGGCAATTCGATTGAAGTTCCGTTAACGTCTGCTTCAAAAACTATGTTGTTTAAAAGCAAATCTTTCGCCAATACCAAATGATATGTTTTAGCCCCTGGTATTTGAGCCCAAGAAACTATTGGTTTGGTGGATACGCTTTTTGCATTCAATTCTATTGTTTGTGTAATAACCTGGGCTGGAACACCGTTGCTGACATCAATGTTATAATAGACATTTTTGACAATGCTACCGGAAGATCCATTTAAATTGATGGTGTATGAACCAGCTAAAACATTTTGCAGACCAGATAGGGTAACAGTGATATCAGCAGGTAAAGTTGCCTGCACAGGATTGATAGATGCAGTACAACCACTGGGTAGATTGTTAACCGTTAAATCGACAAGACCATTGAATCCTGCTAAAGGAGAAAGATTGGCTACAAAACTGAGTTGAGTGTCCTTTTCTGAACAAATCGCAGATTTATTTGAACCAATATTCATAATAAAAGTTGGGGAGGCCGGTTCTTTAATGGTGAAATTTGTGTTTGATATATCAAAAAACACATTGTTGTGTGCCTTGACTTTTATTCTATTCTTAATGCCTTGATAATTTGGAACCTCAACAGGATAACTACCGGTATTTGGAACATCTTTTACCAGCAAATATGGGTAAGTAAAACCACCATCAACCGATAAATATATGTCAACAGTACTACACTTTATTGGTGCCTGATCTGTGTTGGCTATGTTCCATGTAATAAGTTGTGTTTCACCAATTATCCAGGTTACAGGCGTATTTGGAGCCGTTACAAGAAATGGACCAGCTGAAGAATTAACAGTTAACCTGAGCTCATCGGTAGCATAACAGCCACCACCCTGATGATTGTCTCTAACTGAAACAACAAAATTCAAGTTTCGAGCAGTGCCGGGTAAAACCTCCCAAGTACTTGTTGAGTTGGAAACGATGGTTGATATCTGAGGAAAAACCCTTGTAGAACTAGCCGAAGGCTTAAACGAACGGAATGATGGCCCGTTTGTGTAGCTGCTCACAGGAGGGTGTATAACAAGTTCATTGTCTAACTGTTCCCAACAATAAGATAATGGATCTCCGTCTGCATCTTGGGCGGCAGCAGTAAGTTCAAATGGAGTACTTTTAGGAATAAATTGATCCGGTCCGGCACTAACAGTAGGAGCGTTGTTGTTGAGATTAATAAACACCGGGCAGGTGTTTCCAGCCTCTTGTGTAATATAGTTGGTGATTTCAAACAGACTTATTTCATGAAAATGATCATCACTGTTAAACTGAACGTTTGGGTCACATACACCCGCATAAGCCATGATGGTTGTTCCTGAACCAGGCTCGAAAGCAGTCGAATTATTGATATTGCCATCACAATCGTTGTTAAAAGTGTGGTTTGCGTTAAATTGATGACCCATTTCATGAGCTACATAATCAATATCAAAAGGATCACCCACCGGGCTTGAAGACCCGGTCACACCCTGAGCTTTATTGCCCGGCGTACAAACCGCATAGAGGGAAGCGATGCCACCACCACCGGTGCTGAATACGTGACCAATATCATAATTTGCTGTACCTATAAGATTATCAATTGTTGCTTGGTTTTCACCCAGCATTGTACCTCCATCGTTATTGGTATATGGGTCTGTTACAGAATTGAGAAAAACCAACTTATCGTTGTTGGCAATAATTTGGAAAGTTACAGACAAATCGCGCTCATAAACGCCGCTAACCCGTGTCATGGTGGTATTCATTGCCGAAAGAACCTTAGAGACCGTTCCTCCCTGAAAAGCAGCATATTCGCCCGTACAAGCCAGTGCTAATCTATATTTTCTCAAAGTACAATCCGGCAGCAATCCATCCGGTGCAACATTATTTTTTGAGTGAGAATCATATTTATTTACAACGCAGTTAAAAGTTTTTTTACTTTCAACACTGTAATCGTTTTTTGTATAACAAACATATTCGCCATCAATTTCATCAGCAACAGGGTCAATAAATATTGTTCCGAAAACAGGTGACAAAATCATGGCGTGAAAGCCATTTTCTCCAATATCACATTTTACAATTGAATTTGAATCATCAATACCATGGCCTGTAAAGGAGTAAATGCCGGGGTATTTCTTTAGCAAGTCCGGATGCAGGGTTGAAGATTGATGGATTACCGCTTTGTAAGACTTTCCTCCGGGCAAGGGTAACAGTATTGTTTTTGTTTGAATATTTTTCTGCCCATCTTCAGTCAGGGGAAGAGCCTTTAAATCGCTGATAAAACTATTTTGTATCTTAAATACAGAGGCATTTTTTATTGAGGCATTCGCTTTTCCAATGTTCGATACATTTTTTATGATTGCGATTTGCTGCCATTGGGCATAAGTAAAGGATGTTGAAATGAAAATTAAGCAAACGGTAATTACCCTGGATATAAACATAATGAATGTAAATTTACTGCCAAAATTAGTTTATTATTTAATTAACACTGTAAAAAATTGTTTGGCTTGAATTCGCAGGCCTCAGCATTTATTTATTTAATCTATTTCTTTAACATTGCCAATCATTCGCAACTTCTTCTAATTTTGCAAATGAAACAAATTAATGAATGAAAAATTTACAAGAAATCATCGAACAGGCCTGGAATGACAGAGCTTTACTAAATTCTCCAGATGTTGTTGCTGCCATCGAGGAAGTGATAGAATTGCTGGATAAAGGGAAAATAAGAATTGCTGAAAAACAAGACAATTCAGAATGGGTTGTGAATGAGTGGCTAAAAAAAGCAGTTTTATTGTATTTTCCGATACGAAAAATGGAAACATTTGAAGCCGGACCGATGGAGTTTTACGATAAAATCCCCCTGAAAAAAGATTTTGCCAGTCAAGGCGTCAGGGTAGTTCCACATGGTATAGCCAGATATGGTGCATTTCTTGAATCCGGAGTTATCATGATGCCTTCGTATGTTAATATTGGCGCTTATGTGGGTACAGGTACAATGGTTGATACCTGGGCAACGGTTGGCTCATGCGCTCAGATTGGAAAAAATGTACATTTAAGCGGAGGTGTTGGAATTGGCGGAGTTCTTGAACCCGTTCAAGCCTCTCCGGTAATTGTTGAAGATGGTTGTTTTATTGGATCCCGGTGTATCATTGTAGAAGGCGTATTGGTAGAAAAAGAAGCAGTTTTAGGGGCAAATGTCGTATTGACAGCATCAACCCATATTATAGACGTTACCCAAAACGAACCAATTGTGTATAAAGGCAAAGTACCTGAAAGGTCTGTGGTAATACCTGGATCTTACCCAAAGGATTTTGCAGCTGGAACATATCACGTGCCTTGTGCCTTAATCATAGGCAAAAGAAAACCTTCAACGGACTTAAAAACTTCGTTAAACGACGCCCTTCGTGAATTTAATGTTGCAGTCTAGAGTTTTCCAACATCACAATAAAAAGACAATTGTCCGGACAGACGCTAAATAAAATACTGGTTATTCAGACAGCCTCAATAGGTGATGTGATTCTTGCTACCCCAATTGTTGAGAAGATGCATACATTTTATCCAAATTCAAAAATTGATTTTTTGGTAAAAAAGGGCAATGAATCTCTTTTTGATTCACACCCGTTTTTGCACAAAGTGTTGGTATGGAATAAATCAAAAAACAAATATCGCAATCTGTTGAAATTGATTACCGTTATCCGTCAAAACAGGTATGATTGTGTTATCAATGTTCAGCGCTTCGCATCATCAGGATTTATTACAGCAATTTCAGGGGCAGGGATAAAAATTGGATTTGATAAAAATCCATTTTCCAGATTTTTTAACATAGTCGTAAAACATGAAATACTTAAAGGAGACAGACATGAGATTGATAGAAATCTGGAACTGATAAGTTCCTTAACCAACGAACAAAAACAACCCATAAAATTATATCCAAGCAAAGATATTTACCAAAAGTTGCTAATCTATAAAAAGCAAGCATACATTACAATTTCCCCAACATCTTTGTGGTTCACGAAACAATTCCCCAAAGAAAAATGGATTGAATTCATTAATGCAATTAAAAAGGATGTTGTAATCTACCTTTTGGGAGCGCCAAATGATTTTGATAAATGCAATGAAATCATTCAAGAATCGACATATATAAATATACATAACCTGGCAGGCAAACTTAGTTTTCTTGAGTCGGCAGCATTAATGAAAGATGCCAGAATGAATTTTGTCAATGATTCCGCTCCAATGCACCTCTCCTCTTCGGTAAATGCACCTACAACAGCGATTTTTTGTTCAACCGTTCCGGAATTTGGATTCGGCCCGAAGTCAGATGACTCTCTTGTTGTGGAGACACATCAGAAACTAGATTGCAGACCATGCGGATTACACGGACACAGGGAATGCCCGTTTAAACATTTCAAATGTGCAAAAACCATTGACATAACACAACTTTTATCAAGGATTTAACATTTTATATTTCAGTTATTGCCAAAATAAAACAACACTGCATTTATTGCGTTTTAAAAATCGATTAATTAAAATAATCCACCAATTCTCAACATAAATAAATTATTAAAATGCGCTATTCTTTATTGTTCTTTGTCTGGTTTGTTATTTCATGCACCGCTTCAAAAAAAGCCACTCAGCCTGTTATCCCTGAACAAGTTGTTAATTTGGAAGATGTAGAGGTAAACGCCTCAGACTCAGAGCAAACAGAGACACTTAACCCCGAAATACCCGTGTACAAACCATCCTACAGACGGGAAATTGATTTATTACATACCAAACTTGAAGTCTCATTTGATTGGGGAAAGGAAGAAGTGATAGGCAAAGCTACCTTGGTATTGAAACCATATATGTATGAAATTAATCGTTTCAGGCTGGATGCGAAGAATTTTATCATCAAGTCGATAAAACTCAACAATACTAACCTGACATACGACTACGACAGCCAAAACTTATACATAAATTTGGACAAGACGTACAATTCGGATCAAGAAATGACCATCGTGATAGACTATGTTGCAAGACCAAGTGAGTTTGCTGCAGGATCGAGCGCAGCCATTACATCCGAAAAGGGATTATTTTTTATAGATGCCAAAGAGACAGATCCTGATAAACCTACTCAGATATGGACCCAAGGAGAAACCGAGAATAACAGCAGATGGTTCCCAACGGTAGACAAGCCAAACGAACGCTGTACGGAAGAAATCTACATAACAGTAAACAAGAAATATAAAACCCTTTCCAACGGACTTCTGGTCAGCAGCAAAGAAAATGCCGATGGTACGCGCACAGATTATTGGAAAATGGACCTGCCGCATGCCCCATATTTGTTTATGATGGCAATCGGTGAATATTCGGTCATCAATGATCAATGGAAAGATGTACCACTCCAGTATTTTGTTGAGCCGGAATTTGAAAAGGATGCCAAACAGATTTATAATCACACACCCGAAATCCTTGAGTTTTTCTCGAACACTTACGGTATTAAATATCCATGGCCTAAGCTTTCTCAAGTAGTTGTAAGAGATTATGTGAGTGGGGCCATGGAGAACACATCAGCTATTATTTATGGCGAATTTATTCAGAAAACAGAAGAAGAACTTGTAAAAGAACCCAATGATTATATTTTGGCACACGAAATCGCTCATCATTGGTTTGGAGATTATGTCACTTGCGAAAGTTGGTCAAACCTTACCCTAAATGAAGGCTTTGCAAATTATGCTGAATACCTCTGGTTTGAGCATAAATATGGCAAAGATCAGGCAGATATGCACCGGGCAACAGAACTATCAGGCTACCTGGCAAGCGCAGCCTATAGAATACACCCACTTATTGATTTTCATTATGAAAATCATACTGATATGTTCGATGCACACAGTTATAACAAAGGTGGGCTTGTTTTGCACATGCTCAGAAATTTAATAGGTGACAAGGCATTTTTTAAGGCCTTAAAATTATACCTGGTAAAGAATGCTTTTACTCCTGTGGAAGTTCATAACCTCAGGATGGCATTTGAAGAAGCCTCAGGGCAAGACCTTAATTGGTTTTTTGATCAATGGTTTTTGCAAGCAGGTCACCCAATCTTAAAAATCTCAAAATCATTCGATGAAGCAACAAACCAGTTGTCAATAACCATACAACAAACCCAACAGCAAGATGGTGTACCTCAAATATTCAGATTCCCGATTGCCATTTACACAAATGATGAATCTGGTAAGCGGGTTTTTAACGAAAGGTGGGTTGATCAGAGAATACAAACATTTACTTTCGCTTTGCCGACTAAACCTACTCTGGTAGAAGTGGACCCTGACAAAATAATTTTGTGTGAGCGAGAAGATGAAAAAGACGAGGCTTCTCTTTTGAATTTATATAATCCGGCTTCTCCGGCAATTTTCAGGTATGACGCCATTGACAAAATCGTACAGGCACTAGACGAAGGCAATGAAGAGCTCAGACCAGTAATGAACAAAGCCATCTCTGATCCGCTTGAAGAAATAAGAGCAGCAGCAGTTGCACGATGCACTCCCGACAACAAAGAAATCAAAGAGAAAATAGTATCCATAGCCAAGAATGATCCGAAAGAGGAAGTTCGAATAGCAGCTATTTCGTTTTTAGGAGAAAATGAAAACGAGTTGTTTTTGAAAATGGCAGATGAGCTATTAAACAATGGAACCTCAGCTCAAAAAGCAAGGGTCCTTTTAGTTTTGCAGCAGTATGCTCCACAAAAAGCATTGGAATATGCGGATCGTTACGAAAAAAATGCAAAACCGGTAATGTTGTCAGCACTGGCAAAAATATACGCTGATGCAGGAAAAACCGAAAAATTAGACCTTATCGAAAAAGGACTCACCCAGTTCAAATCTTATGATTTGATATCTTACACAGGCAATTATGCAACATTGCTTGCAAAATCAGATGCATTAAGAGCAAAGGCAGGTTTTGATAAAATGTTCGATACAGGAATGAACTCCCAATCGAAAATTAAAAGATTTGCAGCGGCTGTTGCATTTTTTCAGGTAGTTGTTTTGGACCAAATGTCAAAAAATGAAGGCGAACCTACAAACTTTAAAATTGATATTCAATACATTAAAGACAAACTCAAAGAGATCATATCAAATGAAAAAGATCCGGAACTTCAAAGTGCTTATGAAAGGTTCAGGACGGAGTAAATAGGTTCGAACAAAAATACTGCAATTAATGGTAATTTTTCACCGGCATTCTTTTTTTGTCGCCAATCCGACAAATATGCATTAAATATTATTGTTAAAATTAGCACAACGATACAAAGTTTAATTTTGAAATATTGATGAAAATGATAAAAAACAGAATAAAATATGGCGTAACAATGATTATATATGCATCTTAAATATTAATTAATCAATAATGGTGCTAAAAGTTTTGATTTATAATTTTGAATAATGCGACGAATGTTGTATCTTTAGAACGATATTAATTTTTTCACTTAATTTCGAAAATCGTATGAAAAACAACATTTTGGCACCGCCAACCGCCAACCGCCAACCGCCTGCCGGCTGCCGGCTGTCCAAGGCTATATTATTAATTATGTTTTTGGTCTTCTGCACAGGGTTTAGCTCACGAGCTTCTATTCAGTCAGGTTCTCCGACAATTTATTCGTTTCCAAAGAGTTTAACGGAAGTTGATGGCTGCGAATTTTACATTACCAAAGCCATAAAGAATGCTGATGGCTCATTTACAATTTGCGCAGAATCAATTGGTCAGAATACAACCGGGAATTGGACTCTAACTGAAAATGGAGGCACGGGGTTTGTTTCTAATGCTACTGGTACAAAGTTTTGTGTTACCACACCAGTTGGCTCAAGCAATTTTTATACCATCACATTTTTGGTTCAAGGCAATTCATACCCTTGCAATAATTTTGTATTTATCTCTGGGGAAGAATTTTGCCCTCCCATAGTATTTACAAGTTATGATGGATGTAAACGGATCACATTAGACCCTATTTTTGGTCAAATTGGACCATTCATAGTATCATTTGGTTCGAATATTCCTGCTTTTG
>JAEUUM010000596.1 GCA_016787375.1 Saprospiraceae bacterium | reverse complement strand
AAAAACTTACATTTATAGATGAAATGCCTTTTTCGGTTTTAAACGATTACTCAGGTTACCAGTTCAATATTTCACCTGATAGCAACTACCTTCTGGTGTATCATGCCATACCCGGGAGAAAGGATGAATCGGCAAAATATAGTCTTTTGGTTATTGACAAAGACTTAAACAAAATATGGTCAAAAGAGTATGTCCTTCAGGGCAAGCTCAAGAATCATATCATCGAAAATGCTAAAATTGACAACTTCGGTGACGCTTATTTGCTTCTTTCAACCACGATTGATAAGAAACTTGAAAGACCTGAAGACGAGAAATTCAGGCTTATCACAATTAAAAGCAGTGGTCAGTTGATTGACGAATTCGATATTAGCCTGAAAGGCATTTTTATTAACGGTCTCAATTTTAAGGTATTGAAAAACAATACCATTATTTGTGCTGGATTCTACAGTGCCAAAGGCGTGAACTCAATAAAGGGAGTGGTTTATTACTCAATTGATACTGAAACAAAGCAGGTAATCCATCAAAGTACCAAAGAATTTGATTTTGAATTTATAACAGCTGATCTTTCTGAAAACCGCAGAAATAAACTTCGCGAAAGCACCAGAAGCACTGCAATACCCGAATTACCAAAGTTCAACTTAGACCAGCTGATACTTCGGGGAGATGGAGGAGCCTTATTGTTGGCTGAGCAATATGACTTTAGTGTATATTCATACTATGATTATTTCTCTCGCAATTACACCAACCGATACATATACATGTACGATGACATCGTAGCAATCAGTGTTAACCCAAACGGAGACATTGACTGGGCTACCAGAATACCAAAACACCAGGAAACACAGGATGATGAAGGTATTTACTCTTCATACTGTTATGGCGTTACCGGAGATAAGATCATTTTATTGTATAACGATAATCCGAAAAACTATTATAAAGATAAGAAAACAGGAGTTACATACGAGTTTGATGCTTACAGAGGTCAACCTGCTTATTCAATAATCGAAAGTGATGGTTCACAACGTGCTGGCTTGTTAGAGAACAATGGAGAGGATCGTTATTTCATCAAACCAAGCGTTTGTAAACAAGTCGGCTCCAACAGAATATTAATCTATAAAGAGTCTGACGGTCGATTTCGGTGGGGAGAAGTCAGTGCTAAATAAAACCAGACGAGTTATATTTTTATCATCATTTAGAACCCCTCAGCCAATAATAGCGTATAACAATCTGCCTGTTTAAACCCTATTTTGGTTGACTGCTGGTTGATACATTTATTAATTTCTTATTTTTGCCGCTTATTTTAATTACTGTTTATGTACAAAGAATTTAAAGGTCTTAATTTGCCAGAAATCGATCGTGAAATACTAGAGTTTTGGAAGAAGGAAAATATTTTTGATAAAAGTATTGAACAGAAGAATCCATCTAATCCTTACGTATTTTTTGAAGGCCCTCCCAGTGCAAACGGTATGCCGGGTATTCACCACGTAATGGCAAGGACAGTTAAAGACCTTTTCTGCAGGTTTCATACCATGCTTGGTAAAAGAGTTGAACGCAAAGGAGGCTGGGATACACACGGCCTACCGATAGAACTGAGTGTGGAAAAGGAACTTGGTATAACCAAAGAAGACATTGGCAAAAGCATCTCGGTAGACGAATACAATCACAAGTGCCGTGAAACGGTGATGCGCTATAAAAAAGAATGGGACAACATAACTGAACAAATGGGATATTGGGTTGATCTGGACAATCCGTACATAACATTCGAGAATGATTACATAGAGTCAGTTTGGTCACTCCTTAGTAAACTATATAACAAAGATTTACTCTATAAAGGCTATACAATACAGCCATATTCACCCGCTGCCGGCACGGGATTAAGTTCCCATGAACTTAATCAACCAGGTTGTTACAAAGAAGTCACTGATACTTCAGTTGTAGCTATGTTTAAAGTAATAAGGGATGAAAATTCCAATTTTTTGTTCGACGAAGACGGCGAAGATGTTAGAATTTTGGCTTGGACAACAACACCCTGGACCTTGCCTTCAAACACAGCTCTTTCAGTAGGGGCCAAAATTGATTATATTAAAATCAAAACCGTCAATCCTTACACGAAAAATCCTTTCAGTGCTGTACTTGCATCAGACCTTGTCAATCAATGGTTTGGAGAGAAAAAAGCAGAGCTGCTATCGGCATCAGAAACAATGAAAGGAGAAAAACTAAAGGGCATCAGATACGAACAACTACTACCTTTTGCAAAACCTGTAGATGGTGATGCCTTTGTTGTTATAACAGGTGATTTTGTAACCACTCAAGATGGTACAGGAATTGTCCACACTGCACCATCCTTCGGTGCCGATGACATGAAAGTCGCAAAAGCAAATGGCATTGGTTCGCTCACGATGGTTGATAGACAAGGAAAATTTACTGATGAAGCAGGGGAATTTGCAGGTAGGTTTGTCAAAGATTACAAAGACGACCCTAACTATGAAAACGTAGATATTGACATTGCAGTAAAACTTAAACTAGAGAACAAAGCATTCAATGT
>JAEUUM010000584.1 GCA_016787375.1 Saprospiraceae bacterium | reverse complement strand
CCCCTTGCAAATAAGACACATCAATGGTGGCATTACCCCCATTACCATCAATATGATCTGAACGTATAAGCTGCCCCGCCATGGTTCTGATCTCAAGTGTTTTGGGTGGTGAGGGTACATCATTCCAGCCTATGGTGACCTGATCAGAACCCGGATTAGGAAAAACAGTCAAAAGATATGGATGTTTGTTCAGTATCTTGGTGGTAGATACTTGTACCAGGGTATCATTACAGCCTGGGGTTATACAACCATCAGGACCTACCTTGATGAGCCAAATGTTGTCGTTGCCAGTACCAGGTGTACCCTTGGGTAAACTGTCTCTTAAAGTGCCCGACAAGTAGATTGCTCCATCGTCAGCTTCAGCAACGTTGAAAAGGTATTGGTCGCCGTATTTGTCTTTATCTAAGTCCAAATAGAATCTTTCCCATAGTATTTTACCAGAAGTATCAATTCGAAAGGCATAACCCAAGTTATAATACGGAACACCAGTAGTCCAATAATTCTCAGACAATAAACAATAACCAACACCAAGTATGTCCCCGTTTTTCGCTTTTACCAATTGTTGGATTTTATTGCCAACAATCACCGTGCTCTTGGTCCAAGGGAAAAAACCAGGTCCACCATAATCATCTCGCAATGGTACAGTCCATTTCTTATTCCCTTGGTAGTCAAGTCGTGAAATCTCAGGAGATAAATGTTGATAATTGGGCGAGTCAACAGACCATACCCTGATGAGAACTTTGCCGTTGACATCGGCTATGTAGGGCTCAAAAGTACTTGGATCAATAAGATCATCCACAGGACCATTGTCTTCTGTATATTCCCATAACAACTCACCCTTAAGGTTCATACAAAAGTATTGAATTCGCCACCAACCTACTCTCATTGATACAATAAAACTGGTATCGCTATTCTTAATTAACCCTCCTGTTTCTTGTCTAAACCAACCTTGTGGATCATTGTATTGGTATTGCCACTTTATAACATTATTAGAATCCATACAAATAATATTCATCCGCGATTTGAATGGGTTTGGTGTACTGATTATCTTTATACCTTGAACGATAACTATACTGTCGCCAAAATTGACCAAATCAACTCCATATTGGTATTTGCCATCAACTAAGGGTAACAAGTTCCTATCAAATGTTTTTAAGTCCTTATTAACACTATAAATATGTTGGTTTTGACGAGCTGTACTATCATTCTCCCAATTATCATCACCAGTAAATAAGTATTTATTGTCAAATAAAATTATATTGCTTAAGCCTCCTATTTGTATTCCCTTTCCCGGTTTATGAAATTCTAAAGTTTCTATAAGATTTCCTCCTGAATCAATTTTTGATAAAAATGAACATTCATCATTATCATAACAAATACAAAAACTTTTCAAATAAACCGTATCTCTAAATATAGCATGCCGCATTGTAGATTCTTGTGCAGGATACAACTCATAACTCCTTGACCAACCTTGTATTTGAGCTTGATTTTGTGTTACGCACATACAAGCTAATATGAAGAAAATATATTTCATGATGAATTGATTATATTAAATACCGGAGGCAATTGCTTGCCTCCGGTAATAAAGTTTTAATTTAATGGATGATCTGTACCTTTACTGTCTCAACAGTTTGACTGGACAGATTTACTTTTAATAAATATACACCTTGTGGAATTGTGGTGGTTTGAAGCTGAAACTTCTGAGTGCTTGGTTGTGCAGAATGGATGATAATCCCCTGCAAATCTATCAATTGCACTTCAAGGATATCAATTCCCTCGCGCGTTTCGATACTCAATAGTTGATCACTTGGATTAGGATAAACTACCAATTGACTGGTTCCAATCTTTTTATCCGATACTGATGCACTTGACCTAGGTAAAAAAGGTAAATTGAAACCAAATGTATCCCCTTTGATCAAAAAAAGCAAGGACTTGGCATGAGCGGCAGCCGGCCATTCATCATTGGAAATGCAGTATCTATTCATGTTTTCAATTTTACTTGTTAAAGGTGTCAACACATATATTATCCATTACTCTCACCTTTTCACACACTTTACCGGCATACTCTGCCAGTCTCGTCCTCTCAATGTAAGCAAATACATACCCCCTTGCAAGGAAGATACATCTATGGTGGCATTACCCCCATTACCATCAATATGATCTGAATGG
>JAEUUM010000583.1 GCA_016787375.1 Saprospiraceae bacterium | reverse complement strand
TTTCTTAAGATAGTCTGCTCTCAACCCCAAGCCTATATTGGCCTCCCCATTCGGCAAACTGAACAACCAAAAATAACCTGGAACCAATGAATCAAGAAAATGCAATTCAATGAATCCATCTTCATGGAACCCCTCCACATTTTTGAAATATGCTTTTACTCCGGCAGCGAGATGCTTGTCTTCTTTTTCAATTCCGGCATTCATCCGGCTAAATCTAGAATTTGCACCATTGGCAACCAAAAGCAGCCTGGTTTGTATGACGACATTACCAAGTTTGTCCTTTAACACATATCCTTTTTTAGACTTATGTATATCGCCTATTTCAAGACCTTCTTTAAAATCTATCTTAGAGCAATTGCGGACTTCTTGAACCAAAAAGTTATCGAAATCGAATCTTTTTGACACAAACCCGGGTGATACTTCTTTATTCTTATTATAACCAATCTTTAATGGGACTTCAATCATACAATTATTTGGCGCCACAAATCGAATTCCCCAAACATCAGACTTAGGAAGATTATTATAAAAATTATCAAGCAAGGCAGGATTTATTCTTCTCAATATGTTAATAACCTTACCACTTAACGCATCTCCGCAAACTTTATCTCTAGGAAATACCGCTTTGTCAATAAGCGTACAATTATATTCATTATGGTGCAGATAAAGCGCTGCTGCAGCTCCTGCAGGGCCGGCTCCTAATATACAAATGTTGCTTGTTGCTATCTCTTGGTCCATATCCGGAACAAAAATACCCATAATAATTCCAAAATTTCTGCATTAAATAAAAACCAAAATTTTTGCGAAATTTCGCTTTTTTTATTTACAATTATTTGCATAATACTTTTAGCTAAATTATATTTGTAGCGAATTTTCGCTAATTATTTAAAAACACCCATTTATGTCAAATACCGAAATCAATCAAAACGTACTGTATGGTGGTCAATTCTTAATAAAAGACCCGGATGTTAACCACACTTTCATTCCTGAGGAATTTAATGAAGAACAATTGATGGTCAAACAGATGGCTCAGGATTTCATGACCAATACATTCGAACCTATGCGTGAAAAGGTCGAAAAAATGGAAGATGGTGTTACGGTAAATTTATTAAATGAGGCTGCAGCATTGGGCTTGTTGGGTACGCACATGCCAGCTAATTATGGCGGAACAGAACTCGACACAAATACTAACACCCTTATAAATGAGGTTTTGGGGTCAGCCAGTTCGTGGATTGTATCGTATGCAGCACACACCGGTATCGGTATGTTGCCAATTTTGTATTTCGGAACGGAGGAGCAGAAGAGCAAATACCTTCCAAGGCTTATATCGGGTGAATTAAAAGCTGCTTATTGTCTGACAGAGCCCGGCTCCGGTTCTGATGCACTTGCTGCTAAAACCAGGGCTGACTTGAGTGAAGATGGCTCACATTATTTGCTGAACGGTCAAAAAATGTGGATAACCAATGCAGGATTTGCAGATATTTTCATCGTATTTGCACAAATCGGTGGTGACAAATTTACAGGTTTTATTGTAGAACGAAATCTACCCGGCATAACCCTGGGAGCCGAAGAAGCTAAAATGGGTATTAAAGGTTCCTCTACCAGACAAGTATTTTTTGAAAACGTACAGGTTCCATCTGAAAATCTTTTGGGTGAAATCGGCAAAGGTCATAAAATCGCCTTCAATGTGCTCAACATCGGCAGATTCAAACTGGCTGTAATGTGTATGGGCGGCTCAAAGGGTGTGGTAAATATGAGTACACAATACGCAAACGAACGTATCCAATTCAAGCAAGCAATAGCAAAATTTGGAGCCATACAATACAAGTTGGCAGAAATGGCTACCAGACTTTTTGCACTTGAAAGCACCGTGTACAGAGTCTCGAACAAAATGGAAGAGATGAAAGATGCTTTACAGGCAGAAGGTCAAAGCTATTCAGAAGCAATCAACAAATCTGCTGAAGAATATGCCATAGAATGTTCAATATTAAAAGTTTTTGGCTCCGAAGTACTGGACTATGTAGTGGACGAAAATGTACAAATACATGGTGGAATTGGATTCTCGGAGGAATATGGTGCAGCCAGAGCTTACCGAGATGCCCGAATCAACAGAATTTTTGAAGGAACAAACGAGATAAACCGTTTGCTGATAGTAGATA
The DNA here is from genome assembly GCA_016787375.1 of Saprospiraceae bacterium. Classification (GTDB taxonomy): domain Bacteria; phylum Bacteroidota; class Bacteroidia; order Chitinophagales; family Saprospiraceae; genus JAEUUM01. The sequence goes on along the minus strand of JAEUUM010000583.1, from coordinate 2,235 downwards.
TGCTTTTAAAAAGGGCGATGCAAGGTAAAATTGACCTTGTTGGTCCCGCATGGGAAGTTCAGAAAGAGCTTGCATCCATGCCAGACTTTGAAACAGTTGAAGGTCAATATGCCAATGAAAGAAAAGCCATAAAAGATTTCAAAAAAATAATCCTGATGGTAGCCGGTGCCGCTGTGAAAATGCAAATGGATGGTAATTTGAACCTTGAGAAAGAGCAAGAGTTATTGATGAATATTGCAGACTTAATCACAGATACATATACAGCAGAATCACTTTTTTTAAGGGTTGATAAACTGCATTCTGCACAAAAAGCCAAAGTAGATCAAAATGTTTATGATGCGATGCTAAAGGTATTTATCCATGATGCGACTCATAGGATGGTAAAAAATGGAACAGATGCACTATGCTCTTTTGCTGAAGGTGATCTTCTTAAAACCCTGCTGATGGGTCTGAAACGTTATACAAAGTATCCACCCGTGAATGTAAAAGAAAGCAGAAGACTCATAGCTGAAGCATTGCTCAAAAACAACGCTTGGTGTTTTTAGTCCAATATTGAACTTATTAAAGTTTGGTATCAATCTATAGTTTTTCCGAAACTTGAGATGGAGGGTTATAGGTAAACCTACACAAGGACCATACACTTGAGAATTACGATTTACGAATTACGAATTACGATTTACGAATTGAAGCTTGAAGTTCCATGATTTTGGTTGACCGAATCTTCGTTGAACCGATTCAGCGATTCAGCGATTCAGCAGTTCAGCAATTCAGCAATTCAGCAATTCAGCAATTCTGCAATTCAGCGATTTCACGTTTCCGGAGATTGATTCTTTCAAATCATTTTACAATCTGTATATTTGGGTTGACAAGCAGAACAATATGATTCAATTACCGGTATTGGATACAGACTATGATTTGGTGGATGGTTTCCATCGGCGACACGATTATTTAAGGATATCCCTCATCGATAAGTGTAATCTGCGTTGCCATTATTGTATGCCGACTGATCTTCAATCTGTTTATCGAAAAGATCAATTGATGTCAGCGAATGAAATCTTTTCTATAGCTGAAATATTCGTAAAACTTGGTGTTAAAAAAATCAGACTCACAGGCGGTGAGCCACTCATTCGCAAAGACATAGATGACATTCTTGACCGCCTATCTGTACTGCAGGTCAAACTATGCGTTACCACCAATGGTATTTTGATAGATCGGCACATCAATAAAATGAAAGCTTCTGGCCTAAAGTCGGTAAATGTCAGCCTTGACACACTTAAAAAATCAAAGTTCTCAGCCATAACTCAAAGAGATAATTTTGATCAAGTTTATGCCAACATCATGCTTTTAGTTAGCGAAGGCTTCAACGTTAAAGTGAATGTTGTAGTCATGAAAAACACCAATGAAGACGAACTCACAGATTTCATTGCATTGACTGAAAAACTGCCACTTCACGTAAGATTCATTGAATTTATGCCATTTGAAGGCAATGATTGGGCTAAAGACAAAGTGGTAGGATATGAAGAAATGTTGAGAAATATCAATTCACATTTTAACATCGAAAAACTTACTGACCCGGTACACAGTACATCAAAAAAATATAAAATTCCAGGCTACACAGGCACATTTGCATTCATTACAACCATGTCAACACCGTTCTGTTCAGATTGTAACAGGCTCCGGCTTACTGCAGATGGAAAAATGAAAAATTGTCTGTTTTCAAAAAATGAGGTTGATTTGCTTGAGGCTTTTCGTAATGGTCATGAACTCACTCCCATCATCAAATCATGTTTACTTGACAAAAAAGCCACTTTAGGCGGCCAGCCCGACCCCAATCAAATGGAAAACCGGAGCATGATATTGATTGGTGGATGAGTTTAAACAACAAATTTGAACTGTACCCTGCCATGTAATACCCTGAAGCCTTACAAAGTTTTCATACATTTCATTCAAACATTTTCTCTTTTACAATCTGAAGTTACCAAAAGAACCCTAATTTAGGCAGAAGAAAAAACATTGGAAATATGCTTTCATAATTTCAAGCTTCCAAAATTATCTTTTTATATTTAACCATCTTTATCAAACTTACAAAATCAGGAATGGAAAAACTTGAACACATAGGTATTGCGGTTAAGGATTTGGCAATTAGCAATCTACTTTTCGCAAAATTATTGGGCACAGAACATTATAAAATTGAGCAAGTTGCATCAGAACATGTAAACACTTCTTTTTTTCAAG
>JAEUUM010000628.1 GCA_016787375.1 Saprospiraceae bacterium | reverse complement strand
ACTTTCTGTTTGTATTTCCACATGGTACTGCCATCAGGTCGTATTTTATATACGCCTATGCTGTCATCATAAAAATCTGTCTCTGATTTGAAGTGCTTTGTATAAATAAAGTTACCGTCCATAGTACCATGTATGCCCAAGGCGATGTCCCATTTCCTATTCTCAGTTAAGGCTATGCGCCTAAGCGGATTCAGATCCTTGTCATAAAACAAAAAAAAGACTGAATCAGGGCCGGGTGATATCCATTTGGCATGTGTCAGAACAATGGTATCTTTGATTATATTAATGTTTTTAACAATTTTATTCAGATTTACAACAGTGTCTTCATCTATTTGGACAATTTTGATTACATTCCCTATTGAATCAAGCTTAAACAAAAAATCTTGATCTTTATCTTGAGTTTTATTCCATAATGTCAAGTAGGTTTTTTGATCTTCAAATTTTATTCCATCAAAGCTTCCTGGTCCAATAGTATCAAAGAATTTTTCCCATAACAAATCATTTGTTTTTGAATAATTTCGTATTGAGGTGCACCCAACTGAGCTTGGTAGGCAAATACCGGGGGAACATACCAAAAACCCTTCTTTACTTCGTGTTAATATCCATACAGATTCGTTCCCTCCTATTAAAGGATTGGAATAAACTAAGCTTTTCGTTTGTTGTGAATATAATACTAAATTAAGCATTATGCAATATAATGTCAATATTATTTTCATGAATGTCCTTATTAGTGTTGAACAATCATTTTAATACCAATGGTCCTACCAGTAACTGTATTATTTAATTTACAGATATACAAGCCATTGCTGAACTCGCTGGTATTTATTTCGATTGTATTCTTGCCCTTAATGTCATATTTTGTAAGAATTTTTCCTGAGGCAGAATTTATCTCTAAAATGTTGTAAGACACTTCCGAATTGTTGATCTGAATGGTAAAAACGCCTGATGTTGGGTTAGGGTATCCGTAAATACTTTCAGTTTGTTCATTTTTGTATGGTTTTGATTCACGTGGTACATTTTCATTATTGCCACCACAATCAGCCAAATGTAAAATCGGATCCACTGAACTTCGTCCAAAAAGCATTAAAAGAGCATCAGAAAAATCACTATTTATTGTGTTTTTAGCCCTGATGACTGTGAGCGAATCAAGAATAACTATTGATGGTACAAATTGTACACTATCTGTACTCAGTCTAGCGAGATTGGCTCTTTGAATATATTTATATTCACGATCATCTAATGTGCTATCAGGAAATGTATTTAATAAATTTATGGCATTTGTGTATTCGTTGTTGCGCATATACAAACCAAATCGTTTATGCTTGCTTATAATAGATCCTTCAGCATCAAATACCTGATGCTGCAAGTTGTTGTCATGATTCACTCTAGCAGAATCTATTAACCATTCAAGTATACTTTGTGTTTGCCTACCCAAAACGTAATATTGCCATTGTGCGATGGAATCAGTTGGGCTGTTTTGGCATGTTTGCTGGGCTATATTGGTCAATTGTTTATACTGATTATATGTACCTAAAGTGTAAGGCGGTGAAGGGGGCAAGATGCCCGGTGGAATGGTATAGTCCAAATTACATCCTTTTGATGAGTTATCTGTATATTTCAATGTATAATAATTTACTCCATAGGTCTTCGGATATTGACAGCTGGTAGCTGGTACTAAATTTTTATCAACCCAATAAGCAAAAGCTGAACTCGGGTTGGGTACTCGCATATTTACCAATTCTGTCATTGGATTGGAAACAATATCAGAAAAACAATTTTCGGCTGGACTGCCGGGCAGTCCTTGATTCCCATCTATGCTGCCGCTTTGAAGGTCTAAGTCATATTTATAGTTTTCAAAGGTGTTGTCTATGAATTGGAATTGTGTATTCGCTCCATTTATTACAATAGCTTTACAACCAGTTGTGATAGAATTACATATAACAGAATTATTAAAATTACCCGTTGCATTTACATTTATTGCGGTCTCATGATTATAGAAAGCATTTTTATCAATCTTTAACTTTGTACTGTTGTTTATCACAATACCTACAATGCCATTTACAAATGAGTTTTGTTCAATCATCAAGCCTTCGTTGTAGTCAAGATTATTCGAATAAATATGATATAAATTATTCTCAAATTTATTCTTCTTGGTAGGATCTATTGAACCTATTATATTGATATTTGAAGAGTATTCGTAAGTCGCTTTGGCACTTATTCCAGTATTTACATTTTTAAATATATTCCCCTCTGTCACATCACATGAGAAATCAATACCCAATATCCCATAAGAATCAAGATTGGTGAATAGATTCTTCCTGAAACTGATGCCTTCACAATCCCATATTGTGACACCACCCGTTTTATTGTCAGAACCTGATATGGGTATAAATGAAGCATTTTCATAAAATTCACAACCCTCAAAACTACTGTTGTTGGGGTAATCATATTTCATAAACTCACATCCTTTTCTACAATTGATAAAGTCTGCTCCGGTTGCTTTAATCAATCCTCCATAATATGATTTACTCTGTGGCCACGGCAGTGCCGCAGTTGTTGAAATACCTGTGTTGGCATTGATGATTTGTGAACCACCCAACAAGATAACTACCCCTGCGTCATCGGGCAGAAGAGTGGCATTGGGGTCGGGTTGTGCCTTGGCAGTGTTTCCCCATACCTTTATGCCCTGCCAGCGGTAGCCATCACACAAATTGGTTAATACTCCATTGTGGCTGACAATTAGTTTTCCACCTCTTTGTACTTCAATACCGGCTTCTGAACTAAATTGTACTTTACAATCAATGGTTAAAGTAGCAGTAGGACTCACAATTATTTTATTCATAACGACATTGGCATAATCCCAAAGTTCATTTGCGCCGGGAGGTATAATTGTGGGTGTACCTGATAAGACACATTCCTTTGAAAAGGCTTTTGATTTGGAATTCAAAGCACTGCCATAAGCCGTTTTCCATTGACAGGGAGTAAGCACATCACGCGCCTGGCCTGAATATGACATTATGTTGTGAGTAGGTGCATTCCAAAAATCACACCCTGCTGCTCCATACTTGCAGTTTACTCCTGTTTGTGCTGTGCCTTTACACTCAAAAAACGGATCTAAATCTATCCCTACACACGAATTGTCAGGATAAAATGAGTGGCAAAGATTTATTAGGTGTCCCACCTCATGTGTAAATAATCTGGCTGCATACCAACCGCCATAGCTAGGTTTATTAAGTGTGAAATAATAATAAAAATTTTTCATTGTTATTTCACTACCTCCACCAAAACCATTTAAAGTTGTATCTCCATTCATAATATCACCATCCTTAACAATCACTTCAATGGCTTCATTCGAATACTCAATTGTCGGATTGTCACTTGAAAAAAACACGCCTCCGTATATATCATCCAGATTATCAGGTTCAGAATACAAAGCAAATCTTATTCTTGAATCACCCGTGATGGCAGGTAATCCGTTATTAAAATTCTGCAAATTTGACATTGTTTCATTTGCACTATATATCATTTGATTGGCCCACTCGATTCCGTTCGGAGATCCATTACTGCCATCAGGTGTAAAATTTTTACCTTCAGGTCCCTGAAAATATACATTAACATATATTGTGACAATGGGTAAAATGTCTTTGTGTGCCGGGTCGAAACCACAATCACTTACCTCCGGTATTGCCAGAGGTTCATTGTTTCCCACACAAGATTGTGCAGCTACGGTTTGTCCTGCTAATAAACAAATTAACATTATATATATATATATATATAATGGATTTAATGCTTTATGTAATGTGCTTTTCATAAAGTTCAATTTTATCGTTTATAATAAATTTTTTATAATTGCCATTCGCACAAATATAATGTTTTATAGGGTCATTTCAAATAAATGCACTCAATTATTTTAAATATTTACTTTGAAGAAATTGAACATTACCCACCGAATAGCTGGGATTTTTTAAACAAGGTTCAGTACCTGACCATAACAACTTTGCTTCTATTTTTTAAAAATATTCTGAGGTAACCCAATCATCTCCTCATTTTTTAGCATTTTTGCATTCTATGAAGCAATCATTGGACCTTACA
>JAEUUM010000567.1 GCA_016787375.1 Saprospiraceae bacterium | reverse complement strand
GGGAAGAAAATTAAAGGGACGCATATCCAATGTATCGTTTTAGTAGTCGGATTTTGATGGCTTTCGCCGTACTTTAAAAAGAATGGTTCAATTGAGGACATAGTAATTAGATTTGATTAGTAAATCTTGTTAAATATATTTCTCCATCATAAAATGTTTGATCCCTACCTCAGTAAATGGTTCATCAACTAATTGATAATTCAACTTATTGTAGAAGGGTACTGCAGTGTCGCGGGCATGTAAAATGATTTTTTTAAAACCTTTGTGTTTAGCCCACTGTTCAGTTGCTAAAACCAGTTTACTTCCAATACCTTTATTTTGAATTGAACTATCTACTGCTACTTGCCTCATTTTTAATATATTGTCTTCTTTTGGTTGATAACTTAAGCAAGCTATTAATTCATGATGCTCGTTATAATATCCAAAATGAATCTGATTAAATTCTTCAGCTATTTGCTCCTCTGTGAATTTTAAATTTAGAGGTTTGCGAAGTACTTGATCTCGTAGGGTTATCGCTTCATCGTACTCTGGCGTACCAAATTCTATTTCAATAATGTTGTGTGCATTCATTTTAGCGGAAAGATTTGAAGTGCAATTTCCATAGACTCCTTGAATTGATTTAAATCAAAGTTCAAATCAACGTTTGCATGTTGAAAATAACTAATTAGATTTTCGGTTGGCATGTTTCCGGTAAGATCATCTTTTGCCATGGGACAGCCTCCAAATCCCTTAATAGCTGAATCAAATCGTAAACAACCACTTTTATAAGCAGAATCGATTTTTTCATGCCAATTATGTGGTTCGGTGTGTAAATGAGCCCCGAATTCGATTTCAGGATATTTTGGGATCAGATTAGAAAACAAGTACTCGATGCTTTGAGGATTTGAGACTCCTATTGTATCTGAAAGCGAAAGGATCTTTATTCCCATTGATTTCAGTGCTGATACCCATTTTTCAACAATCTCAACATTCCAAACATCACCATACGGATTGCCAAAGCCCATTGAAATATATATCACCAATTCTTTATTGTTTTTTACACATAAATCCTGAATGTCCTCTACCCTTTCCAGAGATTCTTCTATTGTTGCGTTGGTATTTCTTAGTTGAAATGTTTCTGATATTGAAAATGGATACCCTAAGTAATTAATTTGAGAAAATTTGCATGCTTCTTCTGCCCCTCTTACATTGGCAATTATTGCCAAAAGCTTTGACTTCGTTTCACTTAGATCAAGAGCATTTAGCACATCAGAGGTATCTCGCATTTGAGGAATTGCTTTTGGTGAAACGAAACTCCCAAAATCAATAGTATCAAACCCTACACTTAACAATGTTTGAATGTATCTGATTTTATCTTCAGTATTTACAAAATCATGTAAACCTTGCATGGCATCCCTTGGACACTCAATTATTTTGATCATTTTGACTTTTTGATTGTTAAGGTTTCTAAACCAAAGATAAGTAATTCTAAATGAATTTTAAATTATAGAGATATTAAGTAATTTGCAAGCTCTTAAAACTAAGCTGATGAAAAATGGTTTGTCTATTTTGGGTTTCGTAATGTTTATTACAGGATTTATTGGTCTTACCTTGACACTTGTTGGAGTCAGGCTGAAATTATTATCCTACATTGATATTCACACCCCAATGTTAGGGTTTTTGCTTAAATTAAGTTTGATTGTATTAGGATTGGTTGTTTTTATTATTTCCCGAACAAATTGGGAACGTGAAAATCAACATTAGTTGTTCAAAGAAATACCAATTGTAACTCCATTTTTTACTGCAGAATCATTTCTAAATGCCCAGGTGTAATCAATTCTGAATAACCTAAATATACTCAACAAAATGTTTGAGATTCCTATGGAGTATTCAGAATACCGTCTGTCGTTTTCAAGAAGCAACAACTTGGCACCAATATTTTCTTCAAGTTTTAAATTTTTTATTAGGGGTATTTTTCCTAGAAAAAATCCATTAAAATTATGGTTTAGGTGGAATTCAAAATAATTGCCAAGGGTACTGTAATCGTAATATGGAAGTAACCTAAAAGCTGATGTAGCACTTTTTTCAGGATTGAGTATTGTCTGGTTACCATTAAAGTGTTTATAATCAATGATTTCAGGCTTACCTCCGGAAAATACATTTGTACCTAATAAAGCTCTGATTGAGCTATTGCCTATGAATTTGGGGTTGAAATTATACTCAAAACTTAGCTGAGGGTTATGTAAAAAGTAAGATTGTTTTTCTTCTGTTTCAAAGTTAAATGCTCTAACTATGCGATATTGAAGCCCAAAAACCGGGGCTTTTCCTGCTAAATAGACCCTATAATTGGGATACGAAACATATTTAGTTCCAGGTGAATATTCTAATTTAGCTAAAAAAATTGCAGCTTTATGTTTAACAAATCCACCAATAGTATCTCCCGGATAGTTGGGTGAATAATCCAAATCTTTTTTCTTAAAGCTGTAATTTGTGTTGTTCAACAAAGATGTTCTGGATGAAACATCAACAAAAGATTCAAATTTGAGCTTATTCAAAAATCTTTGTTCGAGGCCTATCCGAAGGAATTTTTTATCATATAATTTTAAATAATTCAATTTTGCATAAAGATTATACAACCCATTAATTGTAGGCGATATTGGATTGGCATCATTATACTGTTCAGCAATATGACCAGCTTTAAGAATGATTTTTTGATAGTTTATTTTATTGAATAATTTTTGGAATTCCAAAGAGGCCCTTAGCTTTTTATCTGCAAAACCATAACTTAATTCAGGTGATATTGAATACCAACTGGTAGCCTCCTCGTTTTGCTCTTTTTTATATTTAATTGCCATTGCTGTATAAAATCCTCTTACCGGGTCAAATTGTATGGTTGAGAGCGGTGAACCAATACTTAAAGACCATCTTTCGAAAGTATTTCGGTATGTATATCCAAATAAAATATTGTTTGAGTTGAATTTGTTGCTCTTCCGATCGGTACTGTCTTTAAATTCTTTTGAGTTCCAAATAATTTCAAGACTATCCTTTTTA
>JAEUUM010000559.1 GCA_016787375.1 Saprospiraceae bacterium | reverse complement strand
ATACCTGGCCGTATCAGGGTTGCCAATTGAGAATTCAAATCATGCATTCAATGCAATAAATGCATCTATTGAAATAATTGATTTTGTTAACAATGAAATTAAAAATGGAGGCCACTTTTCGATAAGAATTGGAATTAATTCAGGCCCAGTAGTGGCGGGGATCGTAGGTAGCAATAAGTTTGCCTATGATATATGGGGTGACACAGTTAATGTTGCTGCGAGAATGGAACAATCAAGTGAGAAGGGTAAGATAAATATTTCCCAAAGTACCTTTGAACAGGTAGAAAAATTATTCAATTTTACCCCAAGAGGTGAGATTGAAGCTAAAAATAAAGGAAAAATAAAAATGTATTTTATTGAACAAAGCTTAAGCAGTAAAATCAAAAGCTAAGGTTTTATATAACTTAAAAGCGATTTGTAAAATACAAATAAACGCCAGATTATTTGATTAATCCCTCATAAAGCCATTGTGCCAGCAGTTGTCTGTTTTCATACTGTAACAATCTCTTTTGGTCTTGGGGGTTTTTTATATTACCCAATTCTACAAAAACGGTTGGTGGCCATAATTCCCGCAACATTAGTAGATTTCTGGTTGAGATTGATCCTTCATACATTTTGTCCCTTTGATGCTTAGCATATTGGAGTATAAATACCGCAAGCATGTTTTTAGAGATTCTTATGGATTCTTTACTTTCGTTTTGGTGGTAAAAAAACACATCCGTTCGTTTGCTTTTGTTTCTGGAGTCAACGTGAATCAACAAAGCTTTTTGAATTTTTACACCTTGCTTTTTATGCTTCAAATAAAGATTGTTTATTGCATTTGCGCGCTGTTGCAATCTTTTTTTCTGGTCCAGTGGAATGGTCAAACCTCCATAGCACACCTCGTCATTGTCAATTTCCAGAAATTTCTCATCTCTGATTCCGTCGTTCAAATCTCTATTTACAATATAGGTAATGGCACCTTGTGAAACCAATAATCTTGCAACCCGCAAAGCAATATCATAGGCGTATTCGTCTTCCGAAATAATGTTTCCCTTAATTTCTGCCATCGCCCCCGGATCGGGTCCGCCATGTCCACTTTCAATGTAATAAACTTGTCCCTTTAATTTATCGGAACCTTTCTTTACTTTTCTGTATTTATCTCCAAATATTGGATAATCCTCAGGATGCAAGTTGTTTATTTCATCATTTAGCATTTCCTTGGGAGAGGATTTTAAATTGGCAGAAGGGTTGCAATATATCTCTGAATAGGGTACCCAGAGTTCTTTATTTTTTAAGAAACTTTGCTTTTTTACTTTTTTCTTGACCAAATCATCATTGAAGTCTTTGATTCGCGTAGCTTGTTCCAAATCTTTGGTATGAATTGAAGACCTGATGCTTTTTCCATCATATTCGTAAACCATTAAAGGTAAAATATAATTTATATCAGCCCGGAGTGGGGAGCCTTTTTTGATTTTGTTGAGTTCATAAAATTTTTCAAAATTACAACTGTACTCTTGAAGGTTATATCTTCTCATAAATGAAAGGATTCCATCACCTTTCTCAACGCGAGATTCATAGTAATAAAATACAGTTCTTTGACCAGCTAAAGAAAAGGAGGATATAAGAATGAATATTATGGGAAGGAAATGCTGTTTCATTTGATAAAACATTCAATCAATGTGTAGGTTGTTGTGAATTTTTAATATTACATGCCGATTTTTCAACATAATCAAGGAAGTTGACTAATTTTGTGCTCGAAGGTAAACATATGCACCCAATTTTTGCATTACTTGGTAAAGAAATAACTCTTGAATGGCGTCAAAAACATGCATTGGGGAGCATGCTGCTGTATGTTTTA
>JAEUUM010000537.1 GCA_016787375.1 Saprospiraceae bacterium | reverse complement strand
GAAGCTGCCTCACCACTCATGCCCTGAGCTTCTCCCATCACAGCTATGATAACATCTGCTTTTTGAGATATTTCAATTGCTTCTTGTAGCAGTACTTCAGTACTTTTTACATCAGTTTCAATATTACCTCCATTGTCATTTAGTTTTTTTATCAATGCTTTGTCTTCCAGCAGATTACAAGCTTTTGCATATTGTATTTCATTCGTTTCTCTGGTTAATTCTTTGAGGGACTCAAGAACACTTCTTGCTTTTGTCCAATCACCCGCAGCACTCCAATTTCCAATCAGATTTCTTTTGTCTGCAGCCAGTGGACCAATTAATGCAATTTTGGTGCCTGGCTTAATTGGAAGAATATTAGATTCGTTTTTTAATAATACAATTGATTTTTCTGCAATCAACTTTGCAGATTGCAAGTTAGCCTCCGTAAACGATAACTCTTTTTCTCTTTTATTATCAGAATACTTATATGGGTCTTTGAATAATCCTAAATCATACTTGATACTTAGAACCCTTTTTACTGAAATATCAAGTGTATTAATTGAAATTCGTTTTTCCTTTATCAATTTAGACAAATAATTGTAATAGGTAGCTCCTTGCATATCCATGTCCACACCGGCCTTAATTGATTTGAAGGCGGCATCTTCCTCATCAAGTGCATATCCGTGCGGTACCATTTCGTTTATGGATGTGTAATCAGTGACTACAAATCCTTTGAAACCCCATTTTTTTCTCAGGATATCATCTAAAAGATAATTATTGGCTGTGCATGGGATACCGTTCAATTCATTGAAGGCGGTCATAAAACTGGCCACTCCTGCTTCTACACATGCTGCAAATGGTGGCAAATAAGTATTATGAAGTGAATAATCGGAGATATCAACGATGTTGTAATCTCTTCCACCTTGTGCTGCTCCATACGCAGCATAATGTTTAGCGCAAGCAGCCAGTGTGTTAGTCGCCTCCAAATTTTCACCTTGAAACCCTTTAACTCTAGATTTGGCAATAAGGCTTCCTAACCAGGTATCTTCACCAGCTCCCTCAGCTACTCGTCCCCATCTTGGATCCCTTGCGATGTCAACCATTGGAGCAAAAGTCCAATTGAGGCCTTCTGCAGTTGCTTCGGTTGCTGCAATACGAGCTGATTTTTCTATTAAATTTAGATCCCATGAACATGATTCTCCAAGAGGAATTGGGAAAATGGTTCTGTGTCCATGAATAACATCATATCCAAAAATTAGTGGAATATGCAACCGTGTTTCTTCTACAGCAATTTTTTGTAGTTTTCTTGTGTAATCAGCCGTATATGCATTAAAGATGGCACCTGCTTTCCCAATCCTTATATCATTGATGTAGCCTTCCCTTAATGAAGGGCCTGTTTTGTCCCAATCAGAAGTAAATAATGATAGTTGGCCAATTTTTTCTTCTAGTGTCATTATGTTCACAAGGGAATCAATAAATTTTGTTTTTGATAAGTTCTCTTTACTTTGAGAGAAACAATTTAAAACAATGACAATGTTTAATAATGTAAATAAGTATTTGACTTTCAGCATGGAATTTATTTTATTTAAAACCTAATTTATTCTTTGACATAATTATTTCAGGATTAGACATAAATAAATCCCATAATAATTGCGTTCTGTAATTTTCAATCATTAGAATAATCGGCCCCTGATCAATTGCAAGAAAACTTGATGCAAACCAACCATTGCTTACATCAAAGGCATCAACGAAGCCGTAATTTTTAAAGAGTTTATCTCCCAATATATAATAATAGAACTTTAATGCTTTGAGAGAAGCATCAGGAGTGTATGGAATAGATGATATGGCTGCAGTAGGAGAGATAACTCCCTTATCGTTTGTTGGGGAATGTGCGGAATAACCATTTGAATTGTCTGATGCTGTTAATCCCCAGCAGTTTTCGCCATAAAGTGGGTATTTATTGGGATTTGCTATACAATAAGCCAGATTGATTTTTGAATGGTTTGTGTTCTGATCCCAATAATTTGCATAGGTATCAGATAAATTTCTTGGATCAAGACCCAAAAAAGAATAGTGTGCAAAAAATAAAGGTCCACCAAAAGATTCTCCCAAAGGTAGATTTATGTTGTAGTAAGAATTTCCATTTTTCATTTTTTCATTACCTGCCCACCCTTGGTGATAAACATTTGAATTAATACTATGAGTAGGTGAAGCAGCAGCAAGAAAATAAGTAATCAAACATTCGTTCCAACCTTTAATTTGAACATTCATGCTCCATGCTTTGTCAGGTGACCAGTGCCAATAAAGTACGTTTTGATTCCCTTTAGTAAACCAATCCCACTCAACTCCTTCCCATATTTCGTTTATCGAATTAATAAGGGTCAATTCAGTGCTATTGCTTGGATTTAGATAAGCCCTTACCGTCAAAAGGCCTTGAACCAAATAGGAGGTTTCAACAAGATCGGCTCCGTTGTCATTTGTGCTAAAAGGAATGGTTTTGCCGGTATTACCGTTCATCCAATGTGGAAAAGCTCCATGAAATCGGTCAGCTTTTTTTAGGAAATTAATGATTTTACTAAATCGTTCAATCCCTTCTGCTCGTGTAATGAATTGTCTTTCAATTCCTACAATAATGCTCATCAAGCCAAAGCCACTTCCTCCAATGGTGACCACATCTCCCGAAGTATTTCTCTCTCTTGCAAGTCCACTGACCGGATGGCCGAAATCCCAAAAATATGAAAATGTATTTTTTTGAACCTTGTCCATCAATTCATCATCACTAATGAGCGGGAATTTTAAGGTGCTATCAATGGTTGTATAAAAGTATTTGGAAAAACCACCAAAACTTGTGTTATCATAAGATTGGATTAAGGTAGATAAGGTTAGAAAATATTTGTCAACTTGTTTTAGCGGTTGATCAGGAACAATTGTCACTAATCTGTTAGAGTCAGACAAAAAGAATTGTAAAGATGATGTTCCTGAAGAAGAGAATATTTTTAAAGAGTTTGTATTTACCGATGCCGGATTCAAGGCTTGGTTGAATTTTATTTTAAAAGTAGCATTTAAATCAACATTAATAATTTTTGTTTCATTGATAAATTCTTTATTTGAAATTTGAAAAGAACTAATCTTTAAGGGTGGTTTTGAAGTGGTAAAATTATAAGATATAGTTTTTAAATTTTTGCCGGAAGTGTTTGTTATTGTAGAGTTCAGATTTATTGAATAGCTTGTATTTTCTTCGAGAGGTGATTTGAGATTTAGTACTACAGTAATTGGATCAGGATAGGAAAGGGTAAAATCTTGTTGACCACCGGACGAGGTTAATTGGATTCCGCTTGAAAACGAGTTTTGATTAATTGAATTAGAGAAAATGATGGTGATTTTATCAGAAACTTGAATTTGGTTATTAATTCCGATAAAACTCAATGTGTCAGAACCAACGAGTATTTTTGACACTTCAAAATCCTTGGTTTGCAGAGGTTCTTTTTTGCAAGCAAAAAAGGATAATGCAGAACAAATTCCCAGAATAACTGAAATTTCTTTGACCTTCATTTTGTTAATAAATTAAAAAGCTGACTTGGTTATTGTATTTTAATTTGCGTTCAAACAGCGTTTCTGCAAAAAAACGTAAGTAAAATACCCAAGCCAGCTTTATATTACTCTAAGAATTATTTTTCAGAGTCGTACATTGCTTTGACCTCCTGAGCTGTCAAAGATTTGTGCCAAACTTTTACATCATCCAACTGACCTTTAAAGTGATTACTTGTAGTAAAGTCATATCCACCCCAAGTTTCAGTATCCCAAAGAGTTCCAGCTCTAGATTGTACAA
>JAEUUM010000519.1 GCA_016787375.1 Saprospiraceae bacterium | reverse complement strand
TGAAACATTGATAACATGATATGCGTCTCCGGTGCATTTGGATCAAAACCATCATAATGAGCTTTATAATCATCTTCAAGTAAAATGGCACTGTTTTCACGTTTAGCAACGTCAAGATTATAACTCTCTACTTTTGGATCTTGAACATAGGTCTCAGTACCGTAAAAGTTTTCCTGATTGGTTTCAATGGCATTACAATGTATTGAAATGAATAGATCTGCTCTGGCTTGGTTGGCAATCTGTGCCCTTTTTTTCAAATCAATAAATTCGTCTGTTTTTCGGGTGTATATGACTTTAATATCTTTGAAATTTTTTTTAATTAACTCACCTGTTTTGAGAGCAATTCCCAAGGTAATATCCTTTTCTTTTTTCTTGAAATTAACCGTTCCCGGATCATGTCCTCCATGCCCTGCATCAATAACAATTGTTCTAATTTTATTTTTCCTTTTTGGATTATCTTTTAACTGTGTAGTTTTGTCCTGATTTTTTGATTCTTTAGATTGAGCTTCAACCGTATTTATCAAAAATAATATGTTAAAAATAATAAAGATGCACCAGCGATTCTGAATTATGTGCGTTATATGGTGTGTTTTGGTAGGCATGGGAAAATGTTTCGTATTACAAAAAAATGTAATTTGTACAAAGTTAATAGAAAAACCGTTTTGAATCCAAGAATATTAATCATATTTTATATATATTTAACGTTTTGCGCACCAGGTTTTTTGGCCGCTCAACAAGACACATCCGCAACAATCAGAAGAGATTCTGTATTTGTAAGCTATACTGATTTCAAATTATCGAAAGACTCACTTGATGCTGAGGTCAGTTGCTCTGCAAAAGACACATTGTGGTATGAAATTTCAAAAAAACGGATTCATCTTATCAATAAGGCCAGGATGAAGTACAAAACAATAGATCTGAAAGCAGATTATATTGTTTTTGACTGGAATTCAAACCTACTTCACGCCACCGGCAGACCAGATAGTCTGGGCAATCTTACTGGTTTTCCGGATTTTGCAGATGGAGAACAAAAATTTCAGTCGAAAGAACTTAAATACAATTTTAAATCAAAAAAAGGAATTGTTTATGATGTAACCAGCAAAGAAAATGACCTGTTTGTTCATGGTTCAGTCGCTAAATTTGTTGCCTCTCAAGACACCCTGCATAAAGAAAACTACGTTTACAGCCATAACGCACTCATTACTACCTGTGACAGGCCTGACCCACACTATGGTATCAGAAGCTCAAAACAAAAAGTAGTGACAGATAAAGTGGCTGTTGTTGGTCCTTCTTATTTAGAAATCAATCATGTTCCTACTCCTTTGGTTTTGCCTTTCGGTTTTTTTCCACTTGCAAAAGGTCAAAGAGCAGGATTGATCTTACCCAGAGATTATGAAACCTCAGAAACATGGGGATTGGGATTCAGGGACATTGGGTATTATATGCCACTTGGACAAAACCTTGATTTAAAGTTGACCGCTGACATCTATTTTAGAGGAACTTGGGGTATAAGGGCAAATACCAGATACAAAAAAAGATATAAATACAATGGCAA
>JAEUUM010000513.1 GCA_016787375.1 Saprospiraceae bacterium | reverse complement strand
TAAAAGACTTAGAATGATCATGGAAGAAGCTTCATCAAAAAATTCTTCAGACAATGAAGCCGAAAAAAAAATTGGTGATTTTTATGCAAGTTCTATGGACACTGTTACCATAAACAAGTTGGGCAGTTCCCCAATCATGCCTTATCTTCAAAGAGTAGATATCATAAAAAATATTCGGGATTTGATTTCAGAAACAGGATATATGCATACCATTGGCTTGAACCCATTTTATACTTTTTTTGCTTATCAAGATGATAAAAATAGTTCAAGAATAGTTGCTCAGCTTAATCAGCCAAGATTAAGTCTGCCGGAAAAAGGATATTATCTGGATAATGATGAAAACAAGAAAAAAATCCTGGTAGCTTATCAAACATATATTACCAAGCTTTTTGAGCATTGTGGATACAAAAATGAACAAGCAAGTTCAAATGCCAAAATGATCATTAATCTGGAAACCAAAATTGCAACAGCTTCAAAAAGCGCTATTGAACTTCGCGATCCTGAAGCAAATTACAACAAGCTTTCAGCCCAAAGCATCACGAATTTAGCACCCAATTTAAATTTACCTTTTCTTCAAAATAGTTTACTGATCCAAGAAGACACATTTATTGTGGGGCAGCCCGAATATTTTAAAACCCTTGATCAATTGATCATCGAGACACCTTTTAATGACATAAAAGAATATTTGAAATTTAAATACATTGCTGGATTGGCTCCTCATTTAAGTAAAGAATTTCAACAAACATCCTTTAACTTTAACAAAGAATTTAGTGGCCAGAAGGTTCAACCGGAAAGAGCAAAACGAATGGTGGACCTTGTCAATGGAAATTTAGGAGAAATGGTTGGTGAAGTTTATGTGCAAAAATATTTTCCACCGCAAGCCAAAGCTAAAATGCTTGAACTGGTTAAAAACCTTCAAGTCGCTTATGAAGCAAGAATCAAATCTGCTAATTGGATGAGTGAGATTACCAAGCAAAAGGCAATAACCAAATTAAATGGAATGTTATTGAAAATTGGATATCCGGACAAGTGGAAGGACTATTCTTCTCTTCAAATATCACGTACCAATTTTGTGCAAAATATTATCAATTCCAATAAGTTCGAGCACAATCAAATGATCGAAAAGTTAAAAAAGCCGGTAGACAGAAACGAATGGCAAATGACCCCTGCAATCGTGAATGCTTACTATAACCCACAAACAAACGAAATAGCTTTCCCAGCCGGAATATTGCAACCTCCTTTCTTTAACTTAGCTGCAGATGATGCAATCAACTACGGAGGCATAGGAGCTGTAATAGGCCATGAAATGACTCATGGTTTTGACGATCAGGGGAGGTTGTATGATGTAGCCGGGAATCTTGGTGACTGGTGGACAGCTGAAGATGCAAAAGCATACGAAACAATGTCTAAGAAAATCGTCGAACAATATAATGCCTATACAGTCTATGATACTATACATGTGAAAGGCGAACTAACTTTAGGTGAAAACATTGCTGACCTTGGTGGATTAGCGATTGCTTATGATGCATTTAAAAATACTTCTCAATACAAATCAGGTGTAAATGTTGACGGTTATACACCCGAGCAGAGGTTTTTTCTTGGTTTTGGACAAATTTGGAGATCAAAAAGCACTAAGAAATTTATGTTGAGTAGAATTAATACAGACCCTCACTCACCGGAGGAATTTAGAATTAAAGGTTCTTTAAGCAATTTTTCTCCATGGTACCAGGCATTTGATGTTAAGCAAGGAAACAAGATGTTTAAGCCTGAAAATGATCGTGTTAAGGTTTGGTAATTAATGTTAGAACTAAAGTTAAAATTTTGTTGAAATTGAAGAAACTATCTCTGTTTTTGATCTTTTTTATATTTGGATATTTAAGCTACTCACAAGTTAAAATCAGTGGTGTTGTTTTGGATGTAAAACTAAAACCATTACCAGGAGTAAATGTCTATTTAAAGGACACTTATGATGGAGCCACAACGGATGATTTGGGCAAATTTGAGTTTGAAACAATTGAGGTAGGTCAACAAAACTTGGTTGCATCTTATCTTGGTTTTGAGAATTACGAAAAAGGAATTGAGCTTGCTAGTTCGGTTAAAGACCTAAAAATTATTTTAAAGGAAAAAATCAATGAGTTATCATTGGTAACGATTACGGCCAGTAGTTTTGAGGCAAGCGATGAGAGAAAAGTAACAGTACTAAAGCCATTGGATATAGTTACTACCGCTGGGGCACAGGGTGACTTGGTTTCTGCACTTAAGACATTACCAGGAGCACAGCAAATAGGAGAACAAGAAGGTTTGTTTGTGCGCGGTGGTACCGGAGCAGAAACACAAACATTTATCGACGGCTTATTGGTTGACAGACCTTTTTTTTCCAGTACTCCGGACATCGCACAGAGAGGTAGGTTTAGTCCCTTTTTATTCAAGGGAACAATTTTTAGCACAGGAGGTTACTCGTCTCTCTACGGACAAGGACTTTCAGGAGCACTCATACTTGAATCACTTGATATTCCTGAGCGAAGTGCATCAACCCTGGCCTTGAGTACAATAGGTGTTGGAGCAGGTATTTTTAAACTTTATAACGACAACAAGGCATGTGTTGGAGGAGATATCAACTACACAGATTTGTCACCCTATTTCTCTTTGGTTAGCCAGAAACAATCAATTTTGTCGCCTCCAAGATTCGCCGGGGGAACATTTTTTTGGAGACAAAGAATTAAAAAAACTGGTATCATAAAATTTTATAGTTATTACAATTATGGCCAACTCAAGTATGGTTTTGAGAACATAGATATTCCCACAGAAAATCAATTATTTGGTTTAAAAAATGGAAACCTTTATACCAATTTGACTTATAAAACTTCATTGGCAAATGATTGGGTATTGAATAGCGGAATATCTGTAAGTGATAACATTGATAAAATAGAGTTTGGTGGTTTAAAAGGAGATAGTGTCATTTACAGTACCGGAATAAAAAATACATCCGGACTGTATCAGGCGAGAGCCGTTTTTTCAAAACTTTTAGGTCAATTTTCAACCTTTAGAATTGGGGCCGAGCACCAGATTAGAAGGGGAAATACAAACTTTTCAGTTTTCAATTTCAAAACGGATGATCAATACTCAGCCGTTTTCGCAGAATCTGATCTTTACTACACCTCTGCACTGGCATTAAGACTTGGTTTAAGAGGTGAGTATTCTAGTCTGATAGATAAGATTAACCTGGCTCCTCGAATTTCAGTGGCATACAAAATTTCCCCCAAAACTACCGCTAACATTGCATATGGTAATTTCTTCCAGCAGCCTTCACTTGAATATACATACTCTTTACAAGATCGTGATTATTCAAAAGCATCGCATTACATAGCAAATGTTCAGACAGTTACCAAAGATTATACATTTAGAACAGAGCTTTTTTATAAAAAATACAGCCAACTTATTAAAACTGTTCCTGATACAACGCTTTCAGGTAATGGTTATGCCCAGGGAATAGAGGTGTTTTGGAGAGACAGAAAAACACTTAAGAATGTAGATTATTGGATATCTTATTCGTATCTCAATACAAAAAGAAATTGGTTAAACTTTCCAATTGAGGCACAACCATCCTTTGCAGCCAATCATACTGCTAATTTTGTTTTTAAAAAGTTCTTTACAAAAATTAAAACAAATATTAGTGCGACCTATTCTTATGCTACCGGAAGACCTTACTTTAACCCGAACAGACCTGAACAAGAATTTTTATCTGACCGAACTCCGGATTATCATTCGTTGGGCATTTCTGCAAGTTATCTTACAACAGTTGGAAAGGCATTTACGGTTTTAGTATTTAGCGTAACAAATGCAGTTGGTAACAACCAGGTTTTTGGTTATCGCTATTCTTCAGATGGAACGCGTCGAGCAGAAGTAAATCCTCCGGCCCCCCGGTTTTTCTTTGTAGGCATGTTTATGAGTTGGGGTATTGACAGACGTCAGGAAGTAATTGATAATAACTAAAAAAAATATTATGAAACTATTGTATTTATTTTTCTTCTTCTTCTTGTTGAGCGTGACAATCACAAATGCTCAAAGTGATAAATTCCAAAAATCAATGGAGAATTATGTGTCGAAGTTGGATACTGCCAGTTCTGCTTCTACTTTCAAAGCATTGGCAAATGGCTTTGAGCGAATAGCTACTGCTGAGAAAACACAATGGTTGCCTTATTATTACTCCGCATATTGTTATGTTTTGGGCGCCTTTATGCAGCGTGACCCTCAAGAATTGGATAAAATTGCTGATAAATCTGAATTATTGCTGAACAAAGCTGATTCATTGAGTCAAAAAAATAGCGAAATAGCCTGCCTTATGTCAATGGTTAATAGTGCCAGAATAATGGTCGATCCTCAAAACAGGGGAATGAAATACGGAATGTTGTCTTCACAATACTTAATGACTGCAAAAAATCTGGATCCGTCCAACCCACGTCCTTATTTATTGGAAGCACAATCAAAAATATATACTCCTGAACAATGGGGTGGAGGAAAAGTTGCTGCAAAAAAATCACTGGATGAGGGTAAATCTCGACTGGAAACATTCAAACCTGCAAGCAAGCTTCATCCGACATGGGGGGCAAAACTTGTTGAAATGGTTGAGGGACAACTTAAACAGTAGCAATGCTGTTTTGAAGGATTTTTTTGTGTATCTTGGTTAAATATCTTTGTTGTAATAACCAAAAACTAATTCAAAAATTCTGAACCAATCTATATCTGTTTAATTTCATTTTTTGGTGCAAACCCTCCAAAAATCAAAATGATGATTGACATGGTAATGACCATAATCAGAACACTTTGATTAACAGCTTTGATTTTTAAATTGATTGGGATGCTTAAGTAAAGTAAGATATTGATCAAACCTCTTGGGCCAATCAAGAATATTGGATAGGTCAATCTGCGGCTGAGAATCAAGAATCCAAGCAATCTGATGCTGAAAATTATCGAAATAAGTATTCCAGCAATTTTGATATTTTCAATGTTGCTAAAATCGTTCAGATTTATTGAATACCCGAAAAAAACGAAGAAAAATGTTCTGATTATAAATGAACTTTCCGAAGAAATAGACTTAAAAAAATTCAATTCTTTGGTAAGCCTATCAGTTTTAAAAAATGGCAATAGTTTTTGTGGTATGAATACTCCTGTATTATTTATAAACAACCCGAAAATCAACACGATCAGCAGTGCTGACAAATGAAGATTTTTTGCAAAGCCATAAGCTAAAATGATAATCGAAATTATAAGAAAAAACTTAATGTGACTATTGATGTTTTCTAACAAATACAACAATAGGAAGCACAAAAGCAGAGCAATGCCGCTAATAAGGATTATTTCGTAAAGTAAAAAGACGCTTGTGCCTATACTCGGGAAGTCCTCCTGCATGGCCATATTTAGAACCAAAATTCCCAAAACATCTGAAATGGAGGATTCGTAAACAATAAATTCTCTTCTGAATTCGCTGAAGTTTGAGGCAGTTGGGATGGCAATGGCAGAACTGATGATCGAAAATGGAACAGCATTTAAGACTGAATCTCTCAATGAGCTACCAAAATAGTTGTAAAAAATTGCGCTGATTAAACAGATCGTAACCAAGGTTATTATCGCAGAGATACCAATAATTTTAAGGATAGGCTTGGTTCTTTCAGATGAAATTTTTAATTCTAAAGCGCCCTCCAACACAATCATTATTAGACCTACCGTACCTAATAGTGGTAAGATTTGGCTAATAGGAAGTGTTTTTAAATCAAAAAGTTTTGTAAAATACTGCAAACCAATTCCCAAAGAAAGCAACATGAATACAGATGATATCCTTGTTTTTTTTGCAATAAATTCCATCAGGTATGAAATTATTACCAGCAAACTAAAAAATATCAAAAGTTCATTTGATTTCATTGCTTGTTTCTGTTTGCTGTTTTCTTGCTGCCTGAATTGGGCTAGAAATGCAAATTGGTAAGGTTAATTATTTTGGGATTCGGTATAGCCTCTTCTATGATAATTAATTTGACCCGCATGATAAGCAAGATGACTGAGCAATTTTAATAATTGAAAATGGATGGATCCACTATCATGCCAATAGCCTTCAGGATATTCATCTGTCAAATTGTTAAGATGGGGGAGTGTCTTAGAAATCAATTGTTTTGTATGTTCAATTTCTTCGAGAAGCTCTATTCTTTGGATATTTACTTTAGTGAATTCTGCGTCTCGATTTCTTTCATATTCGGTGGATGCCAAAGCTTTTCCGATAAAGTGATTAAGGTTTCCAATGATATGTAATGTTAAATTACCAGCTGAGTTCTTCGTGTCGCCAATTGATTTCCATATTTCATCTTCATTTACATAAGAAGAAATTTCGTGACTAATTTGATCTAAATACTGACAAAAATATGTTACAAAGTCGTTTTTCATTGGCCTGATTTTTTAGAATTGTACGTAAAAATTAAAAGATTGGTTTGATTATTTTAGGTAAGTATCAAGCCAGTTGAAAAATTCTCTTTGCCAAAGTACACTATTTTGAGGAACGGTTATCCAGTGATTTTCTTCAGGAAATACCAAAAATTTTGAAGGAATTCCCCTCAATCTTGCAGCATTAAATGCTTGCATTCCTTCGGAAATTGGTACTCGGTAATCTTTTTCTCCGTGTGTTACAAGAATTGGGGTGTCCCATTTATCGACATACAGGTTGGGTGAGAATTTTGTATAGCTTTTAGGAGTAGGTTTTTTCCAATAAGGTCCTTTTTGATCCCAGTTTGCGAAAAAAGTCTCTTCAGTTGTGCCATACCAACTTGTGATGTTGAACATCCCTGCATGCGCAATAAATGCTTTGAATCGCTTTTCATGGTTGCCTGCAAGCCAGTATACACTATAGCCGCCAAAACTGGCTCCCACAGCGCCTCGTTTTGTCTTATCAACGTAGGGTTCCTTTGAAATATCATCTATAGCAGAGAGCAAATCCTGCATTGCTTTGCCTCCATAATCACCACTTATTTCATCATTCCATTCTTTACCAAATGAATGCAGTCCCCTGCGATTAGGTGCGATGACAATATATCCTTTACTTGCCATTAAATCAAGGTTCCATCTGTATGAAAAAAACTGATTAATGGTGCTTTGTGGACCGCCCTGGCAATAAAGTATGGTAGGATATTTTTTTGTAGCATTAAAATCGGGTGGATAAACAACCCACGCCAACATATCTTTACCATCTTTGGTTTTGACCATTCGTTTTTTAACTTCCGGTTTTTTGATTGTATTCCAAAATTTTGTATTGAAGTTGGAAAATGGTTTTTCTGTACCATCAGATTCAATCTTCACTATTTCCTGAGGGTCTGTTAAGGTTGTTTTTTCGGCAATAATAACATCTTTACCCAAAAAGAATGCATTGTAGTTCTGAATACCATTGGTAAATTTCACGATGCGTTTCATTGTCAGATCATAATAAGCAATCTGAAGCGTGCCTTGGTCGGATAATTGAAAATAAATCTTTTTGCTATCAGCGGACCATTGCGGATCCTCAGCTTCTCTATCAATGTTACTGGTAATATCTGTTTTTTGTTGAGAAGGGTCTGTTAAATCCAACAACATTAATCTTGTTTTATCCGCCTCAAAACCATCTCTTTCCATACTTGTCCAAACTAAATATTTTCCGTCTGGTGAGAATCTTGGATTTTTGTCATAACCCATAATGCCCTCAGAAACATTTGTTGTTTTTCCGTTTGCCAACTCATACAAGTAGATGTCTGAATTTGTGCTTATTGCATATTCTGTGCCTAGTTTCTTTTTGCAGGTATATGCGATATATTTGCTATCAGAAGACCAGCTGATTTCAGAAATTCCTCCGTCCGGAGCTAGGGGGCTATCAAATGCTTCTTTCTGAATATTTAGTGCGTCACCAATTAACATTCCATCACTATATGATATAAAATGCACATTCGAAGCTTTGTCGTCTGACCAGCTGTCCCAATGTCTGTACATCAGATCATCATAGATTCTTGCATTAGCATAAGGTAGATCAGGATATAGTTCTTTGATAGTTTTTCCAAACTTGTAATCCGCTGTGAATAATATCATTTTTCCATTTGGGGAAAACTCAAATCCGGACATTTCAATATCAGAAACTTTATGGGGATTGCTTCCATCTAATCCTACCTCCCACATATTACCTTTAAAAATAAAAGCAACTTTTGATCCGTCGGGGGTAAATCTTGCGTTCCACTCACTTCCATCAAGTGTGGTCAATTGCTTTGGAGACGAACTGTTGATGTCTTGAACAAATAAATTCCTATTACTTTTATTGGCAGTCAAATCATAATCTGAAATACCGTATAAAACCCATTTTTTGTCTTTTGAAATGTCATCAAGTGATACCCTTCCTAACTTCCACAACATTTCAGGTGTAAGTGTGATAGATTGTGAGGTGATGCTATGCAGGAAGGAGATGTTAAGAATTACTATGAAGTATAATTTGTATAATTTCATTTTAAATTTGGGTTTTTATCAAAGTGATAAGGTGATCAGAAATTACAGAGCTTTGTAAGAAATGTAATCACCTTCGCCAATTTTATAGGCGTCAGTATATCCTGCATTAACTTCCAAAACATATTGGGCGGGAGATTTAGAAGGAATGGATTCTTCTGAGAATGGAATGGTGTTTTTAGAAATTGACACAATCTTCAAATCTTTGTCTATGTAAATGATATCCAAAGGTATTTTGGTGTTTCTCATCCAGAACGCCTGAGGGCCTTGCCTGTCGAATATAAAAAGCATACCTTGATCTGCTCCCATATTTGATCTGAACATCAAGCCTTGGGTTCTCTTTTCATCGTTTGCAGCCAACTCAATATCAATCTTTTTAATTTCTTTTTTGGAGGAATTTAAAAAACTCAATTCTCCTTGTTTTACAAACACAGGTTCATCTCCGCTGCTCGGCACATTATTGGTCTCAGTGGTTTGTGAAGTTGTCTCAGGGTTATTATTTGGTTGCGACTCACCTTTCTTAAAAAAATTAGTAAAATTTGACAGCACGGTGCCACCCAAGATTATCACAATAAGTAAGATAACAATCATACTTCGAAGAGAACCCTTTTGAGCGGTGCTGCCTCTTTTTTCAAAATTTGCCATATTAATTTGTTTTTTCGTACACAAAATTATGAAAATTAATTGACTTCCAAAAATTCAAACAAACTCAGTGACCATTTTACTTTAAGCAGTCTTAAATGTTTGGTAAATTACCCATACCTTTGCAAACGATTTTTCAAACATTCATTAACTTTGATTTTGTGAGAGTAGCGATTTTAGATATGTACAACGATAAACCTGATCAACAGGGTATCAGGTGTATTCAAGATATTTTAAAAACAGTTGAGGCTGATGCACAAGTTACTATTTTTAATGTAAGAGCTAAATTTGAAGTTCCCGATTTAGGATTCGATTTGTATATTTCATCTGGCGGCCCTGGAAATCCGCTTGAATACAACATTAATTGGTCTGAAAAATATTATCGCCTGATTGATGATATTTTTGAATGGAATATAACGCATACAGACCACCCTAAATATTTTTTTGCGATATGTCACTCTTTTCAAATTCTCTGTGCATACAAAGGCATAGGATCAATTAACAAACGCGAGCGTTTTACATTTGGAGTTACTACTATAAAAAAGACAAACGCTGGTAAGGCTGACGTTTCTATTAAAAATTTAAATGACACCTTTTTTGCAGCTGATCACAGGTATTTTCAGGTCGTAAATCCTGACCTGGCAAAAATGGAAAAATCCGGAGCAAAGATTTTGGGTCTGGAAGAAAGGTCGGGGGAAGATTCATACGAACGCTCAATTATGATGGTCAGATTCAGTCCTGAAATAATTGGAACTCAGTTCCATCCGGAGGCGGATGTTTTTGGGATGGAGCAAATACTCGAAAACAAATCTTTGCAGGAGGAAATAGAACGAATTCTGGGAGCAGGCAAGGTACAACAAATTCAAAAAGATTTGGAAAACTCTGAAACAGTGCTAAAAATGTACAACACCTTGCTGCCTGATTTTATAAACAATTGTAAGCAGAGTATAGCTTCCATTCTGGAGAATGAAGTCGTAAATTGAATATTATGCTACCTGAGTTAAGAAGACAGTTTAATCAAAACTTTTCAATTGAGCAATACAACCAGGTCATTGGTGATTTAAAAGCATATTTTGGACAAGAACCGGGTTTTAGAATTGCCGAAACGCCGGTTTTTATGCCAAGATATCTCAAAAACAGACTTATAGAGGCTTGTAATGAAATATTGTCCTCTCTGATGTCGCCTGAATATTTAAAGAAGTCGTTTGATGCTGTTCCAAAAGAATGGAACACCCCCGGAGATTCCCCTCACCCGGAGTTTGTTGTTGCTGATTTTGCGATTACACTGGATGAGAAAGGATGCTTAAATCCGATGCTGATTGAGATTCAGGGCTTCCCGAGTGTTTATTTCTTTCAGATTATGCTTGATGAAATCTATAGGAAAAACTTTCATTTAGCCAATGATTTAAATCCATATTTTACAGATTTAAACCCTGAAAAGTTTGTAGACTTGCTCAAAAAAATCATCATTTCAGAATATAATACTGACGAAGTTATATTGCTCGAATTGGACCCAAAGAATCAAACTACTTATGTAGATTTTGTCGGCGCAGAGAAAATGTTGGGTATAAAATCGGTTTGTGTAACGGATATTATAAAAGAAGGTCGTGAATTGTTTTATGATTTGAACGGCAAGAAACAAAAAATTAAACGGATCTTTAACCGTGTCATTGCCGATGATTGGGCAAATAGGTCTGATTTGAAAGCTTCTTTTGCCTTTACAGATGACTTGGATGTAACTTGGGCAGGACATCCTAATTGGTTTTTTAGATTGTCAAAATATGCCATGCCTTTTTTAAAATCCGGGTATGTTCCTGAAACCAGAATTCTGTCAGAAGTAACCAGTATTCCTAATGATCTGGAAAATTATGTGTTAAAACCTTTGTTCTCCTTTTCAGGGAGTGGTGTGATTTTTAATGTGTCAGTGGATGATATCAATTCAATCGACAATCCTGATGATTTTATTCTTCAAAAGAAAGTTACTTATTTTCCAGGTCTAATGTCTCCCTCAGAACCTGTTAAGTGCGAAATCAGAGTAATGATCGTATGGCCTGAAGGTTCAACTTGTCCTGTTTTTACAACAAATCTAACAAGACTGAGCAAAGGAGATTTGATCGGGGTCAAGTTTAACAAGAATAAAGATTGGGTAGGAGGTAGCCTTACTTACTTTGAGTCTGAAAACCAATTAGATTTTTAAGCAGACCTTTTAATTTGGTCAACATCAATGATAAGGAATTGAGAACGAGTTGAATCTTTTCAAAAATGTTTACATTGAATATACCATTTTTTACATAAACACTGTCACTTTTGTCTTTGTACCAGAGCACATAGTCGTTGTTGTCCATCCAATTCTGGATGTCCTGCATGTGGGGATTTGTATAATATTTACCATGAGTTTCAATTGAAATGACAGTCGGGCTGCTCTTCATGTGCTTTAATACATACCATTCAGCTCCTTCAATATCAATGCTGATTAAATCATAATTGCCGTTATCAACTTCTGAAAACAAAATTGATTTTGCTTCAAAAATATCCTCTTTTTTTATAGAATATTTATCGTTCACAATTGCAGGACTAGAGACCAACTGGCTGATAAATGTAGAAGATGCCCTTTTGCAAAGCTCAATGGTGCCATTGAAGTCAAAAACGGCTGCCTCAATAACAGTAATGTTTTTATAATTTCTAAAAAAATCCTTTATTTTTATTACATAATCAGGATCTGCTTCAATGAATGTGGTGGGAATGTGATCTTTAACAAACCCAAGAACATTTGACTCTTGCGGTAGAAAGACACCCACTTCGCAAATATTCCGGGGTATGAAATTTTTTGATTTCAATTTGTTGTATAATCTTTTCGCTCCTTTGTTCATTTAGTTTTTCTATTTTCGGTGTTGTCTCTCATAAAACCAAAATTCCATAATCTTTTAACGACTGAAAATCTTTTGAGTACCAAAAAAGATCAAAATCTTCAAATTGACGCTTAAAATCTTGTCTAAAATGGGTGTAAGTTATGATTCCTCCAAGATTCTTAACGGACATCTTGTCAAGTTCTGTTACTAACCATTCACCAATTGTTTTATCAAGCGCAATTTCAAGAATATCATTCTTTGATTGAAAGAACAACAAAAGCAATTCAATTAATTTGCCCTTTTTAAGCCTTGAAATACTTGTAATTGTACGTTTACCGCCTATCCAAAGTAGTTTTGAAGTTGGCTTTATTTCAAAATAGCCTGGTGTAAAAAGATGATCTTTGATAAAATTTTTGTTGACAGTGGTTTTGGGAATTTTAAAATCGAACCATTCCTGCAATTTAAATTCAAAACAAATGCCATGCATGTAATTATAAAGAGCTTTTTTTAATCCAAAGCTGAAGATGTTGTGATCAATACCAGTAGTGTCTTCAAAGTCAATATCATTATTCGCAAAAGTAATTTCGGCCTTTTTAGGTATGATTCCATATTCTTCAGGATTCTTGCCAATAGGCGAATGCGCCGTCAAAGCAAATTGATGCCAAAACCCAGATTGAATGACCCCGGCTTCAAAAAGCTGTCTAACCATTTCCAAACTGTCAACCGTCTCTTGAACGGTTTGGGTAGGGTAGCCATACATCAGATAGGCATGGACCATAATCCCTGATTGTGTGAAATGATTTGTCACCTTTGCAACTTGCTCAACAGTAACACCCTTTTTGATTACATCGAGCAATCTGTCGGAGGCAACTTCCAAGCCACCCGAAACAGCAATACAACCTGAGGCACTCAGTAATTTACAAAGGTCAAGGGTAAAGCTTTTTTCGAACCTAATATTTGTCCACCAGCTTACTACCAAATTTCTCCCGAGTATTTCCAAAGCCAATTCGCGCATAAGTGCCGGTGGTGCAGCTTCATCAACAAAATGAAATCCGTTCTCTCCTGTCTGCTCAATCAATAATTCCATTCTGTCAACCAGAACTTTGGCTGCTACAGGCTCGTAAAGTTTGATGTAGTCGAGTGAGGTATCACAAAATGTGCATTTGCCCCAATAGCAACCATGTGCCATTGTTAATTTGTTCCATCTGCCATCACTCCAAAGGCTGTGCATCGGATTTGCAATTTCAATTACAGAGATATATTTGTCAAGAAGTAGATCTGAATAGTCAGGTGTACCGATCTCATTTTGTTTGAAATCAGCGCATTGTGCGTTGTTGCAATACCTGACTTTTTCATCTAAAAGTGTAAAAGTGCGTTTTAATTCATCTACTTTCTTTAATCCACAAATGTGTTCATACATGGATTTGATCGGAGCTTCACCATCGTCTAAAGTGATAAAATCAAAGAATTCAAAAACCCTGGCATCCTTTAAATCTCTCAATTCAGTATTGGCAAATCCACCACCCATTGCAAGTTTAACTTCGGGAAAATTCTTTTTGACATATTGGGCACATCTAAAGGCACTATATAGATTTCCGGGAAAAGGGACGGAGAAGCATATCAACTTTGGAGAATGAGTGATTATTTGTTTGTCAAGAAGATTTAGGGCGATTCCATCAACGTGCGTTAGGTGTTGCTGCAATGATGTATAAAGCTCATCAAAAGAATTGGCACTTCTTCCAAGTCTTTCCGCATATCTGCTAAACCCGAAATGATCATCAACGCATTCTTGGATGAAATCCGAAATGTCTTCAAGGTATAAAGTCGCCAAATGTTTCGCTTTATCCTGAATACCCATATTACCGAAAGCCCAGTCCAAATCATCAAGTTGATCAAATCGGGAAGCTTCAGGCAAGAAATTGTTTTGAGAAATTAGCCTCGCCAAGCTTTGGTTTTTCCCTTGTAAAAACCCTACGACTTTGTCGATGGTGTTGAGATATACTTCCCAAAGAGAATAAATTCTGCGAGCATTTTCAGAATAAGTTGATATGTCATTTTTGGG
>JAEUUM010000465.1 GCA_016787375.1 Saprospiraceae bacterium | reverse complement strand
ATCCCCTCTTTTCTTACACCATGATATTCTTCAGCATAAACCAATTCTGGAACAGGTTCAACTTTAAGCTTTTCCGAAGCAACTTCTTCTACCATTGGGGGGGCATCAGGATCAAATGGTTTTGGAGCAGGTCGAACAGCTGCTTCTTCAGTTTCTTTGATTTCAGTCTGTTGCTCTGTCTCATCGTAATAACTACCTGATTCAACAGCAAACAATCCACTGAGCATGGTATTATATTCCATCATTGCTCGGAATCCTTTAGGAATGATTCGATCAAAATTTTCATTCCGAAGATCCAGATATTTTCCAATAATTTTATAATAAAGAAATACACCACCACTGTTTATAAGATTGTATTCGCTAATTAAATTTGATTCAACCTCCACCCCAGATCTGGTTTTAGAGAAATACTTTCCGTTTTCATACTTATTGGAAGGATAGTAGGGTCTGAACTCGTAGGAAGTCGGGTAAATAAAGGGTCTAATATTTACCGGTTTGCCGTCCATACCATAAGCAAAATATAAATTTTGATTGTGTTTTTTTGCCCATGCAACTGAACTTTTTAATTTATAGTCATGTTCAAGCTGGATGTTTTCATATTTACAAGGAAGAATCTCCCTTCCATCAAGTCCAATGAGGCCAAAGAATGTGTCAAGCTTGACTACAAATGCTGCACGGTCATCAAGGTTCACCTGGGTGTATATTGCCGGAATAAGTATTTTGCCATTTTCTGATACAACTCCAGTTCGTGAAGATTTCTTGCTGAATGAATAAAAATACCTTCCAAATTTGTCATAAACAGGCCTTAGTGTTGCGTGAACAGTATCGGTAAACATCGTATTAAGGTCTTTATCAAGTACCCTGATTTCAGTATTTCCGGAACTTCCGTTTCTGCATTTTCCGGTAAATATTTCATGATGAACCCATTGATCCTGGTTCTCTGATTTATATTTAAAGAAATAATAGTTTAAATTCAGAAAAGATTCATTGGTGAGAATTTTACCTTCAGAATTAACTAAAATAGCAGTGTCTTTCTGCGACCAAAAAATAAACGTATTCCTCCATTCCTGATTACTGGTTGAAAGTTGATTTGCTAATTGATATTTACAGGGTAAAATAGTTTTACCAGAATAATCTATCAAACCCTGTTTACCATTTAACTGTACCAACAGTACATCATCTAATGGCTTAATTGTTTGATATTCCAGACGATTAATTTTCTTGGTTGCGCTGTCATAAATTGAAGGTTTTACCGTGTCAGCAGAACTTGTGTATTCGTGATAATTCAGAATAAAAATTCCATCTTTCATGGTTGATCCGATCGAATTGTATTCAAAAGGTACTATTAGATTGGATTTCAGGTCCATGACTCCCATCTTACCTCCCATTTTCAGTATAAAATATCCGCCACCCGTATATACACCTTCATCAAAATCTGTTTTAAAAACTTCATTGAGATTTACATCTATAAAATTCACACCGGTTGCCTTTAGGATTCTCTTGTAACCCTTATAAAAATTTGATAATTTCAAACTGTTTGTTGCATTTTGGTCGAAACCAGTCCAGTCGGTATTTTTGTATTGAAGTGAGAGTATATATTTTCCTGTTTTTTTGTCCAGAAGTAGGTACTCCTTACTGGAAACAAAATGATATAAATCCAAAATTTCATTTTTTGTTGTCCCATAAGCATCAGTAATATTTACAGGATTCCCTTGAAATACCGGTCCATTCATTGGCACAAGTACACCA
>JAEUUM010000447.1 GCA_016787375.1 Saprospiraceae bacterium | reverse complement strand
AATCCAAATTGCCCACGAGGATTTAATGTTAACGAAAATGCCTCAAATGTTACAGGAATTAGAATTTACCCAAATCCAAGTACAGGAGAATTTTATTGGAACGAAACTGAGATTGGTAAAATTAATGAAGTCGAGATAAGTGATGTTTCTGGACAAATTCATAAAATATTTAAAGCCAAAGAAGATGATAACATAATCAAAATTGATTGTTTTGATTTAAACTCGGGCATGTATTTTATTAAATTGCAAAGCCCAACAGTAAAATATATTGAAAAAATAATAATCTCCAAATAATGAAAATATTAAAAAATGGTTTGTTTGTTTTTATATTGTTGTTAAACATCATTTCTTGTAAAGAGGATAATGATGATTATTTAAATACTCCAGATTTTAAACAATACCTGACTATAGAATCTGATTCGACTTATACCATAACTGCTACAAAGAATGTGCCCGGTATTGGCTCAGCTTTTTGGAAGTCTAATGGTTCAACAATAATGGAAAACGGCAAAATTGATATTTACTTTATAAACTACTCATTTGCTTATTTTACGACCGATTCAATACTTGTACCAAGGGAATTAATAAGTTTTCAACCACACAATTTGAAAATAGGAGACTTTTCACAATTATTGACAAATGCAGAAGGCTCCAATAAAGATTCTACTCTAATATCACCATTATTTGTCTTGCTGACTGATGATGGAGATGTTGCAATTGGAAGTTGGCAATTAGATACCACAAAAAAGAACACCTTCAAGATCACCGGCATAGATTATGAAAGAGGAATATTTGCAGGAACGTTTAACTTTTATTTTTATTCAAAAGATCCGGTCGAATACCCAGAGCATTATTCGCAACGTATAAATTTTTTAAATGGGAAGTTTACTTTGCCAATACCGAAGTAAGAAATCGGGTGGAGCTTATGAGAATTGTTTGACTGACGCTGGCAATTGGTACATCTTGTTTATGAAGATATTAAATAGCATAATTTTAATTCAAAATGCCTCTGACCACTTGGTTAGGGGCATTTTTTGTTTGAGAAAAACACATAGTTCAAAATTATTGAGATTGAAAAAATTCTGGGTAATCAAGGGAATGCTTTTGAAAAATTGTTTGTAAGATTCCCGACATATACATCACTTTAATGAATTGTTCGGTTTGAAGGATTGGTTTCGAAATTAAATGGAAATTAGTGAAGTAATAATGAGTTCATTCAGAATATTATGCTGAAATTATTATAAAACATAAAATAATAAAGTTTGAAATCCAACATTTTTCCTAGAATAAGATTCATATATGTTTTGAATTCTGGAGTTAAATGCCTATCTTTAGCTTATTAAATAACCATAAAAACCGGAAAGTATGAAAGAGAAATTCTGCACTTCTGCACCTCTGCACCTCTGCACCTCTGCACCTCTGCACCTCTGCACCTCTGCACCTCAGCACCTCTGCACCTCTGCACCTCTGCACCTCAGCACCTCAGCAAGAGCTTTAAAAAATTATTTAACAATGTAATTGTGATTTGTTTTTTTGTAATTAAGTTCCAGACTTTTCTTTCTGCTCAAAATCTTATTGAGAATCCCAGTTTTGAAGATTTTAACAATTGTACCAATTACAACCAGTTTCAGTGTGGTTGTTACCCTAATGCCTTTTATGAAGCTTGCCTGGAAGGTGCCTGGCACAACGCAACCGGCACAAGTGCCCTTTCAGATCATTGGCTAAATAATGGACCCATTGCACAATCCGGCAGCTATTATGGGCAAACTCAACAAAGGATTACAAAAAACCAAAATGGCACCACGTATTGTAATTTATTTGAAACATTTTATTATGATTTTTCTGAAACTGGTATAAATAAATTGTACGCTGGGCAAGCTTACCAACTTCGACTTTGGTATTATGGATACAATATTAATCTCCAACTTACAGATTTTACGTACAATGTGAAGGTAGATGCGATTACAGGTTTCACTAACCAGGAATCACCCACTCCGAGTTGTGATGATCAAATTCCGACCAGTGTTCAGAATGTTTTGTCTTCCACCAATATCAATGGTTTTTCGCAATGGAAATTTTTAGATAATACATTTACCATCCAATCTGACAAAACTCAATTATGGTTCAGACCGGAAGTGAATGAGTCGTCTGTTGCAATGAATCAGGAACGCAAAATTAATGTGTTGTTCGACAATGTCTCTTTAACTTGTAATTCATTAATTTCGACTACCATACAACAAGTACAAAATGGTAACAGCTTTACGTTTACTTTGGTCAAAACTGGTGGGCCGTCAGATGCTAATATCGGGGAAGTAAAATGGCTTTTTGAAGACGGAAGTACCGAAATGGGTAATCCTGTCATGAAAACAATAACTCAATCAGGTCCATTTTATATTACTGCAAGCTTTGTTGACTCTCGCGGATGTACCGGTTCTATCAAGCAATTGATCACTCCTACAACTTGTGGTTGTACGGGTACACCGATATTTATAAACAGTAACCAAATATGGTCAACACCTGTTGTTACAAATAGTCAAATAATCATACTCCCAGGGTCAAGATTGAAGATCAACAATACCAGCTTAAATATGGCACCCGGCTGTAAAATATCAGTAGCAAAAGGTGCAAGATTAGATATAGTAGGTTCTACCCTTGATGTAAATAATACTGCACAATGCGCTCCCGGACGATGGGGAGGAATTGAAGTTTGGGGTGCCGGAGATGGTGTCAGTCATCCATCACCATCTCAAATTTACAATGGTTCATATCCTACAATAAATGACCATGGAGTAGTTTACAGTTATGGCAATACGGTCATCAAGAATGCCTCACAAGCCATCAAAACACAGCTTACAAATGCTCCTTATTTTGGAGGTATAGTTATTGCTTTTGACACTAAATTTTTACAAAACACAGAAGGTGTAACAATAGGTCCATTCAGAAACCCAAACATTGGCAGGTTTATTGATTGTGAATTTAAGGGTGATGGTACCCCACAACAAATTGGTACAAGCAGTTACAAGTATGGGTTAAAACTAATTTCAAACAATGAAGTATTTATAGCCAAAGATGATAATGGCAATGCGAGTTTTTCGAATATGGTAAAAGGCATCATTGCTCAAAATGCTGGTTATTGGCTAAGTGGCTATACCTTCAATAGCTTGGCAATAGGATGTGAGAATACAAGTGATCTGAATTTTATAAATAATATCAGAATTGGATCAATCATAAAACCGGGTGAACCGGTAGGAGGCAATCCAAATATTTTTACAAATTGCATATTCGGCATCAAGAACAATGGCATTAACGTATCAAATATATCGGATAATGATTTTACCAATGTAAAGTATGGTATTGACCAAAGAGGAGTCGGCATGGCAACCATCGAACTAAACAAATTTTCTACCGTAACCAATTCTGTTTATTTGCAGAATACGTCCAATTTCAGTCCATCTATATATACCCATTGCAACACCTACAATAGCTCTAGCATTGGCATCAATGCTTTCCAAAATAATATAAGTGCAACTTTTGAAGAGGAACTTTTTAATTTACCAAACCCGATCAGCCGTGATGTAGTGGTATGGGGTACCTCAAATGTAACCGGCACCATGACCCCGGTTATGGGTTCACCAGCCAGTGGAGTGGTCAACATATTCAGCACTTCTTCAAGGGATTTTGCTGTGGCCACATCCAATACCGAACACCACACCTATTATGCACAAAAGCCGGACAATAATTCTTACGGTACCCGGTGGGTTCCCCGATGCCCTGATAACCCTGATCCTTTGTATGATGAAGAATGTACGATTGCCTATAATTATGAGAGACATACAAAACTAGATGGAAAAGCAGTTCAGTGCTTAGGAGCACCAATTGTTGAAGTTCCTACCCAATATCCTTGCCGCAATTTTTCATGCTTGACCCAATTGGTAGCTGATTATAATTCTTTTTTGACGCTTCATACAAATTACCTTTCTCTTGGTGAATATTGGAATCTATTGAAACAAAAAGAATCGGCCTACAATACTTTATTTGTCCGATATACGGAGCAACGTATGCAAGATTCTATGTTATTGTTGTTGAATTTAGAAAACAATGAAACCAACCACGAGCGCAGAATTCAATTTACGGTCAATGAATCCCAATTTGGCACGGCAAGGTCGCAGGTAGGTACTTTACCAACCAATACTCGTGATGAGATAGACAGGGTGGTCTTGTGGTATATTATAATCGACCAGTCAGAACAAGATACCGCATTTGTGCTAATGCCCGACTACAGAGCATTTGTAGAAGAATTGGCATATAACAACCGATTATACACACCTCGAGCGCAGGCAATTTTAACATCATTGGACGGAAGAATATTCGAACCCGTGCAACCTGACCTATCGGGCGGAAGCGTAAGACTTGGTCAAATAAATAAAAAGGAAATTAAAATTTATCCTAATCCGAGTGTAGGGTATATAAACATTGAGCTTAAGGCATTAAACCTAACGAAGCCTGCCAGCTTCAAAGTATTCAACACCATTGGTGAAATCAAAGCTATAGGTACCTTAAATGAAGAGATCAAAACCTTAGACTTCACCAATATGCATCCAGGAGCCTATACGATCCAAGTAACCACTATGGATGCTGAGGTACTGTATGCCAAATTTATTATCATCAAGTAAAACATCAACAGTTAATAGGTGGCAGAATTTCGATTCTGTCACCTATTTAATTATAACAATTTTTTATCATGAACAAGATATTTTTCATACACATACTCTTATACATTTCATATTTTTCATACACTCAGACTGTTACTTGGTCAAAATATTATGATCCTAGTGTTGATGGAGAAACAATTGACTTTTTAGTAAATGCAGATAGCGGTTACATTATAGGTACAAATATTTTTTGTTCAGGTTCAAGTTGGAATAGTTGCTTGTATTTAGCCAAAATAAATAGCTTAGGCAAAATTGTAAATGAAACCTATCTTAATAAGGATGAGTATTTAAACGCATTTGGA
>JAEUUM010000627.1 GCA_016787375.1 Saprospiraceae bacterium | reverse complement strand
CAATATTGTCAAAGATGGGCATTCAAACACCCGACACCTGCTGATTTATTCAGGACATTGGAAGATGCCTCCGGAGTTGACCTCGATTGGTTTTGGAGAGCCTGGTTTTATGATACCGACCCGGTTGACATTGCGATTGATTCAGTAAAAGTGATCAGTTTTACGAATAAATCGGAAGAGCAACTCAGCTTAGAAAGTCAAAAGTCTCCGAATTTTAAAAAATTTGAACCCATTTCAATGATTCGAAACAGAGAGCTGGCCTATCAGTCAACCGTTGATAAGGACACTACTTTGCAGGATTATTATTACTTTAATAAGACACCAAAACAGGTGCAGACTGCTAAAACAAATCAAAATTTGGAGCTTGTAGATGATTCTTTGCTCAATTCTTACAAAAATATCATCGTTTATGAAATAGATTTCAGTAATAGGGGAGGAATGGTAATGCCTCTCATCATCCAGTGGAATTACACAGATGGTACCAGTGAGATTGAAAGAATAAGTCCTTTTATTTGGCGTCGAAACGAACAGAAAATCACCAAAACTTTTATAAAAAACAAAGAGCTGAGCTCAATACTTTTAGACCCGTACAAAGAAACTGCAGATATTGATGAATCCAATAATGCATGGAATATTTCACCGGCCCCTTCAAGGTTTCAGTTATTTAAATACAAGACTCAACAACAGGGTAGAAGACGTTCATCAAATGCTGATAACCCAATGCAAAAAAATAAAAATAATAATGTGAAGCAGGGCACAAAATGATTTGTACTGTCAACCTAATGGATAACGTTTAGCAAAAAAAATGAACGCATTCGTGGTTAAGAATAATTAATTTAAACTATTTCGTTTGTCCTATTTTTTGGGGATGTCTAATTAATTATTTCAAAAAAGGGAATTCGGTTTTAGTAATTTTTTAAGCAATGACTGAATTTTTAATTTCTGGTTTATTTAGAATTTGAAATTCTTGATGTTTCAGGCAATATTTGCTGCGGAATGAACAAATTAGTATTTAATAATTTTTGAATATCTTGTTTCAAACTTTGATTTTAATTGGAGAATGTATAAGGCCGGGTCAATCTTCTCGTTAAGTTTTATCTGAAATTGATTTTTACCTTCTTCCACCGATACATTTTGTTTGTAAACCTCTGTTCCTGTTGTTGTAAATATTATCAATTCAGCTTTATCCTTTATTTTGCTTTCATATTGAATATTTAAATTTTCACTGAAAGGATTAGGGCTAATAATTAGATCCCCAAATTCATTATTTATGTAATTTGTATTTGATGTTTTTGATTGCCCTTTCCATACACTGCCACCCATAGTTGTTACCCAAATTGTATTTTGGTTATAGTTATCAAAAAAAATTCTTTTAGGTCTGGCAAAAGGAAATGATTCATGTCTTTGAAACGTTGGAAACTGAAATGTTTTAAGATCATTGGTATAGAACAGGCCTTCCAACTCTAGTGCAACGTACATTCTGTTCGGATTCAATGGGTCAATTGCCATGCTTTCAGCTCTTTCGTGAGAAAATATTCTTTCCCAGGTTAACCCTCTATTTTTTGTTCTATAAATACCTCCATTGCCACTATTATTAGGACCCTCAAATACAGTAAATCTGCCCCATGTCGATGCATACCAAGTGTTTTGCTCCGAATCGTTTAAATCAATTATAATATCTTTTGTATAAAATTGCATCCTTGAATCTGTTCTGTCAAACCAGGTGTCGCCACCGTCCGGACTATAAAACACCCCACTTGATGGAGTTAATGTTACCTGATCTTCCTGAGCTCTCGCACAAAAACTAGCTACCACACCTCCATCATTTAAAACCCTGATAGTATAAGGTCTTCCTTCTGTTCGTGATGGCAGATTTAGTTTGTTCCAAGTATTACCTCCATCCAATGATCGAAATATTCCACCGTCAATATGATCGACCACACTCGCAAAAAGCTTTTCATTATCATTTGGGTTTATTACAACCCACACAATCGGGTGGGCCAAATCAAGAATTGTCTGCCAAGTAATTCCATTGTCTTCACTTTTTAAGATCCGTCCTAATGTGCCTTCTATGCTGTTGTCAGAGATTCTGTAACCAAGATAAATATCATTTATTTCGGATACAGCAGCGTACAGAATATTTTGATTTTTAGGTTTGATTATTTGGTACCAATTTGGAAATGTAAGAGATCCCCATGAGGTTAAGATATTTTTTTTGAAACTCCAGGATTCACCCCCATCTTCTGAATACTGATTGCCAATATCCGTGCATCCCATCAATATTGTGTCTTTACCAAGCCAGATCATTGAGTG
>JAEUUM010000367.1 GCA_016787375.1 Saprospiraceae bacterium | reverse complement strand
GGGAATAAAACCAAATTTCCAATTTTCATACTGATATCGTAATGTTCTTTTTCGTATCCAAAACTACCCGCCATACCACAACAGCCACTCGGTATTGTTTCTACCAGAGCACCCTGGGCAGCTGATAAAACGTAAGCAGCTTTACCTGCATCGGACAATGCCTTTTGATGACAATGGCCATGGTAGAGAATTTTTTTTGTAGAAGCCTTCCATGAATTTGTTTCAATATTGCCTTTTTCAACCAAATCAAATAAAAACTCTTCTATTAAAAACACCCTTGATTTTAGTTCAACAGCTTTTATACGAAGATTGGGATTTACCAAGTCAGGATATTCATCCCTAAATGTTAAAATAGCACTTGGTTCGAGGCCTATAATCGGAATTCCGAGCAGATTCTCATCAGAAAATATTGAAATATTGGTTTCAGCATATTTTCGTGCTGTTTTTAAAAATCCCTTTGAAATCTGACTTCTTCCACTTGGGGCATGAGATGGCATAAGGATATAAAAACCAAAAAAATTAAGTAATTTAATGGTTTTACGCCCTATTTCAACATCATACAAATCTGTAAATTCATCACAATAGAAAATAAGATTTTGTTTTAAACCATCTTTTGAGTTTACATTTTGTTTATATGATTTGAACCAATCTCTTAGACCTAGCTTTTCGACTTTGGGAATGGTTCTTGACGGATCAATACCGAGAATTTTTTTGAAGGATAAATTGAATGGACTTTGATTTAAAATAAAATTTGTCTGTCTTGTTATTGGTCTTAAGACTGCATTAATTCTGTCATTGTTACCAAATATCCAACTTCGAAATTTTGTTCCTTTAAATTTTTGAATTTGATAAAGAAACTCCGACTTCATCCTTGACATATCAACATTTGAAGGACATTCAGATGTACATCCCTTGCATTGAATGCACAAATCCATGACTTCTGCGAGTTCGGGATGCTCAATTCCCTTGTCATTAGGTTTTTGAGATATAAACTCTCGAAGCGCATTGGCCCTACCCCTTGTTGAATGTTGTTCGTCTAATGTTGCTTGATAACTGGGGCACATCACCCCACCTGCAAATGGCAGTTTGCGACAATCACCTGAGCCTGTGCATTTTTCGGCAGCAGCATAAAATCCATCAGGACCACCAAAATCAAACGCAGTTGTGATTTTAGTGTCTGCTTTTTTCACTTGATGACGCAAATCAGAATCAATTGGTAAAGCTTCAACAATTTTGCCACGGTTAAAAATGTAATATGGATCCCATATTTGTTTTATTTCGCGGATCAGTCCATAATTTTTTGGACCAATCATCAAAGGAATAAACTCTGCCCGAACCCGTCCATCACCATGCTCACCACTAAGTGAACCATTGAATTTTTTCACAAGCATTGCCGAGGCCAAACCAATTTTTTTAAAAAGTTTGATGCCGGTTGGTGTCGCTAGATTGATACGAGGTTTTAAATGCAACTCTCCATCACCCGCATGTGCATAATAAACAGGTTCTTGACCAAAGCCATGCATCATCGCTTCAAATTCCTTTATATACTCCGGCAGGTCATTCACATCAACTGCAGTGTCCTCAATACAATTAATAGCTTCATCACCAGGCAGGTTTGCTAAAAGCCCCAGTCCGGCTGCTCTGAGAGCCCATGCCTTTGCAGATTCTTTGCCATGCAATACCGGCCAAGCAAAAGCAAGCTCATTTTTTTGTAGAACTGCAATAACGTTCATTGCAAGCTGGTTAGCTTCGTCAAGATCATTTGCTCTTAACTCAACAATAAGTATTGCGGCCGGATCACCCACGACAAATGAACGCAGATGGGTAAAAGCAGGAGTACCAAAAGTGCATTCTAAAATGTTCCTATCCATTAACTCACATGCAAACGGCCTCAGTTTCATTATTTCAACTGTAGCTTCCATGGCTTTGTGGATAGAATCAAAATGAGCACAAACCAGAGCATCAACCGGAGGAGGAACAGGAACTAAGCCAATTTTAATCTCCGTAGTGAAAGCAAGTGTACCTTCAGATCCACACAAAATTTTAGATAAATTAAATTTATTGCCATCATTGAAAAATGGTTCAGAATCTAATAGCACATCAATGGCATAGCCAGTATTTCTTCGATTAATTGAGGATTTCGGAAACTCCTTTCTTATTTCATGCTGCACCTCTTTGTTAGAAAGTTTTTCAAACAAATGCCTGTAAATTTTACCTTCCAAATTATCAAGTTCAATTTTAGCTTGAAACTCCTCTAATGATAAAGGCAAGGCATGAAATGCAGATCCGTCACTTAAAAATCCCTTTATTTCGATGGCATGGTCACGAGTTGTTCCAAAAGCAATTGAAGTAGATCCACAACTATTATTCCCGACCATCCCGCCAATCATAGCACGGTTAGATGTAGATGTATTTGGACCAAACATCAGCCCGAGTGGTTTTAATACATGATTGAGTTGATCCCTTATTACACCTGGTTGAACCTTTGCCCATTTTTCATCTGCATTTATTTCAATAATCTTATTTAGATATTTCGAAGTATCCACAACAATTCCATTTCCGACGCATTGTCCTGCCAGAGAGGTCCCTGCTGTGCGAGGGATTAGTGATATTTTTTGTTTTCCGGCAAAAGCAATTAGAATTTGTATGTCTTTTTCATTTGCCGGCAAGGCAACAGCAAGAGGAAGTTCACGATAGATTGATCCATCTGTCGCGTATAAGGCTTTCATTTTGGCTGACCAAAAAAGTTCGCCTTCTAGTGATTTTTTAAGAGCGAGGAGGGCATTTTCCATTCAGCTTGAAAGCAAAAGTGTGGGCAAGAAAAATTAAAATAGTGGGTGTATTATTTGATTCAATGAAAGTCAATTGTAATACACCCAAAAATTTTGGTAATGTTTTTTTAAAACAACAAAAGTTCTATTAGAATGGAAGATCGTCATCCATTTCGCCAAAATCAACGGGTGGTGGAGGCATATCATCACTCATTTGCTGAGTGGAACCTTCACTTGATCCAATATTTTTATCAACTCTCCAAGCTTTGACATCGGTATACCATCTACCATTGTATTCTCGACTTTCGATATCAAAATGCACAGTAACTACTTCATCTTGTTTGATTGCAAACTGATCAATCTTATCTCCCCATGCATTAAAACACAATTTCTTAGGGTACGTATCCATTGTTTCAAGAACATAGTCTTGCTTCCTCCAGGTACCATTTTTGCCTTCACCTGATTGCATTGGCAGTAGTTGTATAATTCTCCCTTTTATTTCCATGATATTATATTTTTAATTTTCTTGTTTTGGTTTCATTTGCGGAAAAAACAGTACTTCTTGTATGGAATGCTGATTGGTCATGAGCATCGCAAGACGATCAATACCAATTCCGATACCGGATGTTGGTGGCATACCATACTCAAGTGCCCTCAGAAAATCGTGGTCTATGAACATAGCTTCATCATCACCACGTTCCATCAAACTCACTTGTTCTTCAAATCTCTCACGTTGATCGATTGGGTCATTTAATTCACTGTAAGCATTGGCTACTTCTTTGCCGTTAATCATTAATTCAAATCTTTCAACAAGACCCTTTTTACTGCGGTGCTTTTTGGTAAGCGGACTCATTTCTTCAGGGTAATCAATTATGAAAGTAGGTTGAATGAAATTTTTTTCACATTTCTCACTGAATATTTCATCAATTAATTTACCCTTACCCATTGTAGGGTCTGTTTCAATATGGAGTTTTTTGCAAACTTCCCTAAGTTCATCCTCCTCCATCTGGCTAACATCAATGCCGGTATAATCTTTTATTGCATCAAATAAACTTATTCGTTTGAAAGGAGCTTTAAAGCTAATGGTATTTTCACCAACCGGAAGTTCAGTTGAGTCATTAGTGGCAATAGCAACTTTTTCAAGAAGATGTTCAGTAAAATCCATCATCCAGAAGTAATCTTTGTATGCTACATAAAATTCCAATATGGTGAATTCAGGATTGTGTGTTCTGTCCATGCCTTCATTCCTGAAATTCCTTGAAAATTCATAAACAAAATCATATCCACCCACGATTAATCTTTTAAGAAATAATTCGTTGGCAATTCGCAAATAAAATGGAACATCCAAAGCATTATGGTGGGTTTTGAATGGTCTGGCTGTTGCTCCCCCCGGTATATTTTGTAGAACAGGAGTATCGACTTCAATTCCACCATGATCATTCAGAAAATTACGCATGGTGTTCACCATTTTTGTTCTTTTCAAAAAAACCTCTTTTACTCCGGGATTCACAGTGAGATCGACATATCTTTGTCGATATCTGAATTCAGGATCGTGAACTGCATCATACACATTACCCTCAGCATCAGTTTTCACAATTGGCAGTGGTTTCAATGATTTTGAGAGCAAAGTTAAAGACTGAACGTGTATGGTTGTTTCACCGGTTTTTGTTTTAAATACAAAACCTTTAACTCCAATAAAGTCACCAATATCAAGTAATTTTTTGATTACCTGATCAAAAAATGTAAAATCTTCATTTTCAGCCAACTCTTC
Organism: Saprospiraceae bacterium; assembly: GCA_016787375.1. GTDB lineage: Bacteria > Bacteroidota > Bacteroidia > Chitinophagales > Saprospiraceae > JAEUUM01. Next base: position 2,975 of record JAEUUM010000367.1, on the reverse strand, counting down.
TCTTCTTAAGTACAGTTGGATTCGGTCTGATGCATCCTGAATATTCAGAAACATAGCCTTACCTGCCTCGCGCATATTCATTAATCGTCCGGCTACACAGACTTCCTGATAGTTAAGTCTGTTTTTGGTTCCATCCTCAAGGACTTCTTCCTGGTAATTGGCTTTGATATCAGATGCCAGATTTGAAACAGGGTACAATGCTGCCGGATAAGGATCGATACCCAATTCGCGAATTTTTTGTAGAGATTCTCTTCTTAATAACTCTTGTTCTGTTAACTCTTGGTTACTCATAAATGTTGTTTGACGAATAATGGCTGCAAAATTAGGCTTTGTTTCTTTAAAATTATAGGTTCTGTCATAAACAAATCATAATCATAATTTAACATCACAAAGAATACAACAAATTTAGCTATTGTAGTACCTTTATCTTTGAAAATCAAACGATCTATGATAAACCGGTTGCCATCTAAAGTGGTGAATATCTTCTTTATACTTTTCTTGTCAAGTTTCACAAGTATTTTTTCACAATGTCCTGAAATTACATCGAGCAGTCTAACAGGTCCTTGCTTTAATGGCGGTACACCTTGCGACCTTTGTCCGGGTGCTACAATCACATTGAAGGCTGGTGGAACTGATCTGGTAAACAATGGTTGTGTGGATTGGTATTACAGCGATGATCAAAACTTCAATCCCTACAATGCAGGAGAAGGAACTTTCATAGCATGTGGAAAAATAACCACAACATATCCCCCATTTTGTACTGTCTGCCCTACCATACTCGGTATCATGGTTGATGCATGCGGCACAGAGGCACAGAATGAATTTATGCTATTGTCATCAGGTAGTGGATTCAATCTAAACAGTCTGCAAGTTGATTTTGCAATCCAAAACAATACAATGGGTGCGGTAAACAACGATATCAATATTGGTGCTTCACCTTGTAACTGGAAAACACCAGATCCGGCACTTATGGCACTGATACTCGGCTCTGCAAACTGCAACTCAGGCAATGTGATTGCTGTTAGTCCGGGTGGAAGTGTTCCTGCCAATGCCATTGTTGTTGTTTTTACAAGTGGTAACGCAAACACCAATTATGATTTTTCAGCATTATGCGCTACCGGTCAAAAAATATATGTTGTCCAGAGTGGTTGCAATAGAAATGTTGGTGCCTTTACAAATGCAAGTGGAACCGGACCAAGAACAACCACCATATCCCTCCTTGGATGTAGTTGTTCAAATTCATTGACTTACACTTGTGAAGACCTTGCCCCGGCTCAGGATGGAGATTATGTTTTAGGTGATGGTACCATTGGTAATGACGGTTGCAAAGCCCCCGTGGTTACTGCTCCTTTAGTAATGTCAACCAGCACGGTTGCTGATGTAATGTTTACAGTTACAACTGCTATGTGCAATATGGGACCATACTTCATTAAAGGTATATTAAACCCAGCTGCAGATATATTATGTGGAGAAAAGTTCACAAATACTTTTCAATTCAATGTTGTCTGCCCAACCGCAAGTATCACAAAACAAGGTCCGGCATGCTGGGGAGGTAATTTGAATTTAGAAGGAATGGGTGGAGGAACCTACAAATGGTCGGGTCCAAATGGATTTACTTCAATGCTTCAAAATCCGGTTGTGACTAATTTAACCAATTTAAAAGCCGGCACCTACTTTTTAACAGTCACCAACACTGCGGGTTGCACAGATGTTGCGTCCATTGCAGTAAACGTAAATCCAGATATTACATTGAGTATTACTCCGCCTAACCCGGAATTTTGTCAAGGTGAAAATGTGCTGTTATCTGGCAGTGCAACAGGAGGTTCAGGCACATACTCTTATGAGTGGACTGTCCCCGGTGGTGGTACAACTACCGGACAAACTTTAGTAGCAAATGTTGCAGGCACTTATACGCTGGTTGTAACTGACAGTGAAGGATGCTCAAAATCAAAATCAGTCAATGTTGTTCAAAACCCTACACCTAATGTAAATATTACCCCAAACCCGGCCAATGTGTGTCAAGGTGGTACAATTCTTATTACTGCTTCTGCATCCGGGGGTACTCCGGGTTATGGTTACAGCTGGAACACTGGCGCCAATACACCAAGCATCACAGTTGGGGCGGGTACAAATATGTGTACTGTAACAGACTCCAAAGGGTGTAAAGGAATCGGAACCATCACAGTAAATACTTTTTCTCCTATTACAATTACTTTTAGTCCTGACCCATTAATACTTTGTGATGGTGGAACTGCCAATCTCACGGCCAACCCAAGCGGAGGAAATGGAAATTTTAGTTCATTTGCCTGGACTACGCCATCTGGTCCGAAAACTGGAGCTACTATTAGCGTGACCCAATCAGGAAATTATGTTGTTACTGTCACTGATGGGGCAGGCTGTACGGGAGTTGCTACCAAAAACATAATAAAAAACCCACCACTTGTAGTCAAAATCAACCCAGATCCTGCTTCTTTTTGTTCCGGAAGTAGTGTCCAGCTAACGGCTTCTTCCACTGGAGGATCAGGTAATGGTTATACCTTCAGCTGGTCAACACCCGGGGGAAACGCTTCGGGTGCCTCAATAAATGCCACTTTGGCAGGGGTGTATACTGTCACAGCTACAGACAGTGAGGGTTGTACCGGTACAGCAAATGTCAATGTTTCGGTTTCACCAGATTTAGTTGCTTCAATTTCCCCAAATCCGGCAAATTTTTGTCCAGGCGGTTCAGCAAATCTTAAAGCTGATGTAACAGGTGGAATCGGGCCCTTCACCTACAACTGGACTACTCCATCAGGTAATAAAACAGGACAAAACATTGTGGCAACCGTCGCAGGTGTTTATTTTGTTACCATAACAGATGCGCTGAGTTGTACAGGAACAGCTCAGGTCAATGTGATTGAAAATGCGAATTTAACAGTGAGTATTCTTCCTGTCAGCCCAAGTTTTTGTCCGGGTAGTTTTGTTAATATTTCAGC